>CAVAFS010000029.1:0-15993 GCA_963587975.1 Bulleidia sp.
TTTCAGCCTGTGTCTGTGCCATGATAACATACCTCCCATTTTTATTAATAAATATACTTAATAAATTACCTTGCATAAGTATAGGACATTTGATTTTTATTTTCAATATGCAATATTTATAAAAATAAACATGCTTAATAAAGCATATTTAATAAAAAGAAAAATATGGTTTTGTGCATAAATACTAAAGAACATTTACAAAGTATCCGTTCGGATACTTATTTGGAAACCCAGGTATGTAGATGGAAACTACCTGACAGGGTATAGTGGGGCTATCAAACAAACCAAGACGAAGGAAAGAATAGGAGGATATTTACAATGGAAACATTAAAAGTTTTTAATCCGGCTGATAACACTTTAATTGAAAAGGTTCCGATGCTGAATGCAGAGGAAGTTCAGGCAAAAGTAGACAGATCTGTGGAAGCTCAGAAAATCTGGGAGGCAACTCCGATGTATGAGCGTGCAGAAAAAATGAGAAAATTCGCTGAGATCATCCGTGCCAATGAGCCGAAGACCACAGAGATTCTTGGTAAAGAGATGGGAAAACCGTGTGCGCAGGCGCAGTGTGAGAGCTTTGACGCAGCAAGCCTGTTATGTGCAGCTGCAGAGAGAGGAAACCATTTATATACAGATGTATTAGCACAGAACTCTCCAGGAATGGAAGATGACCTGGTATTCACAAAACGTGAGCCGCTTGGCGTAATTGCCTGCATCATTCCATTTAACTTTCCGATCGAGCTGACATTCCAGAAAGCAGCTCCGGCACTTGCTATGGGAAATTCCGTACTGGTAAAAGCACCGACACAGAATCCACTTGCAGTATTAAGCATGGAACAGTATGCAATTGAAGCAGGTATTCCGGAAGGCGTATTTCAGGCATTTGTATGTGACCGTGATGTCTGCACAGAGAAAATCACAGCAAATATTCAGGTAGCGGCTGTCAGCCTGACAGGAAGTACAGGAGCCGGAAAAGCGATCATGCGTGATGGATCCAGTACATTAAAGAAAGTATTTTTAGAACTTGGCGGAAATGACGCAATGATTATTTTTGATGACGCTGATCTTGATGAGGTTATTCCACAGATCTATGAAGGACGTGTATTGAACAACGGACAGATCTGCTGCGCATCCAAACGTTTTATCGTACAGAGCGGTATCTATGACCGTCTGGCAGAGCGTCTGGTAGCAGACCTGAGCAAATTAAAACAGGGCAGCCCGGCAGATCCGGATATTCTGCTTACCACACTGATCTCCGAAAACGCAGCTGTTGAGGTAGAAAGCCAGATCCGGCATACCGTAGAGCAGGGCGCAAAACTGATCTATGGTGGTAAGAGAACAGGAGCATTTGTAGAGCCTGCAGTTCTCACTGATGTAACAGCTGAGATGGATATCGCAAAAGATATGGAAGTATTCGGACTGTGCTTCCCACTGATCAAATTCGAGACAGAAGAAGAAGCGATTGCCATCGCAAACCAGTCTTCCTACGGTTTATCCTCCGGAATCATGTCCACAGATATGACACGCGCACTCCGCGTTGCCGGACAGATCAAAGCAGGCGGCTGCGTCGTTAATGGTGACAGTCAGTATCGTCACTACGATCAGGCATTTGGCGGATTCAAACAGAGTGGTATCGGCCGCGAAGGTATCAGTGCTTCGCTTGAAGAGTTCTCAGAGTTAAAGACATACATCATCAAGAAAGCATTTTGCAAAGAGCACAAATAAAACTGGAGGGGTTTTATGAAACAGGAAGTAATTGATTATATCAAAAGTATTCGGGTATCAGAACATCCGGATGGAATGGCACTGCTTCAGGAAGGTATTGAGATGGGTAAACAGATCAAAGCCGGACGCAGCCGTTTTATCCGTGAGAGCAACGGAAAATACAATACCCATATGGATTTCAAAAAGGAATGCCGTAAAAACGGAAAGATCATCTGGGAGATCCTGCTTGGCCTCGCTACACTGGATGAGCAGGTAGAGGCGATGAAGAAGGCCTATGACTGGACACAGCGTACCGGTTTGGATATCACGATCTGTCAGAATATTGCCAGCTGTCTGGTAGCACTTCCTTCAGAGATGTGGGATCAGGTTCCGGCATCCACAAGTTACACCATGAAAGGTTTTGAGGAGTATCAGCGTCAGGTTGAGGCCGCTCCTTTTGAGGTAGTATTCGGAGATCATCATGTAGTAGTTCCGAGTGCGTTGGAAACTACGAAATATCTGCTGGAACTTGGAGTCCCACGAATGGGTGAGTTTTCACAGTTTACCTGGGGGGTACCGGGATGGAATGATGATATGAAACGTTACTGTGATATGGTTCGTTCCATGGGAATGATTGCTTCCAAACGTGAGGAAGACTTCGGATTTGAGACATATCTGGATGATGGAATGCCGGGATATTTTGTGGACTGTGTCGGATATATTGCCTATGCATTATTTGAATCTTATATTGCAGATACATTATGTGGCTGTCATTATACCATCAGTTATGGTGGTCTGCTCAGTGACAATGACACCCGTATGGCTGTGGCCATGGCTCTGGATAAACTGTTCAACAACGATGATTTCCTTGGATTATCCTATATCAACAGTTCCACAAATATGCAGTGGGATCATGACCTGGATGGTAACTACGGTTTCAGCGCACAGGAATTTTTATTTGAAATTCTGGTTGAGAAGAAATATCATCTCGGCTGCGGCATTAATCCGGTATCCATTACCGAGCATGTCCGCGTTCCTACCATCGATGAGCTTTTGAACATCGTTGCCTGTGGTAAACGTGTCGAGGAAAAAGCAGAAGAATGGCTTCCGTTTATGGACTTCACTTATCTGGAAGAGATGAGAGACGTGCTGGTGGAGCAGGGAACCATCATGTATCAGAATGCGATGGATGCCTTTGTGGAAGCAGGTGTTGATATCAAAGATCCATTAGAGATGATTCTGACACTGAAAAACTTCAACCCGGTCAAATTTGAGGAATATTTCCATCCGCGTGTGGTTGATGGTGTTGTTCAGCCCTTCTATCCGACGGTTCTTGGAAAACAGACCACAGAGATGACAGAAGATATTATCAAAGATCTGAAAGCACAGCATCTGGATAACTGCCTGAATGGTACAAAAGTCGTTATGGGATCCGGAGATACCCATACCTATGGTCTGCGTCTGGTAGAGTCTGTGCTGCGTGCGGCAGGTGCGGATGTCATTGATGCGGGTGTTGATATGGATGCCGTCGATCTCATCGACCTGGCAGAAGAGTCAGATGCAAAATATGTTGGTGTCAGCGTACATAACGGACAGGCATTGCCGTATGGAAAACAGTTCCTTGACATCTGTAAAAAACGAAACAAGGAATACTGGTTCTTTATGGGCGGAAAGCTGAATTCTCTGATCGAGGGATTTTCAGAGCCGCAGGAAGTGGATGGTGATCTGCAGAAACTTGGTATTCATGCGCAGAATGATATCCTGCTGACCGTGCGTCAGATGAGAGACAGTCTTTTATAAAAATATTTTTACATCGGATAGGGCCGCTGCTTCAGCGGCCTTATGGTGTATACAGGGAGGAGAAAAAGATGTCCTATATACTGGGAATTGATACCGGCGGTACTTATACTGACGGTGTGGTCTATGAGGTTGAGACGGGAAAAATCCTGTCCAAAGGGAAAGCACTGACTACCAGGGAAAATCTGGCAGTTGGGATTGAAAACTGCCTTGAAACGCTGAACCGGGAACTTTTCCCGGAACTGAGCCAGGTGAATCTGTCAACGACGCTTGCAACCAATGCCATTGTGGAAGGCCGCGGTAACAAAATTGCATTGCTTTTGCTGGGGGAAAGACCAAAAGGGGAACTGCCTGCGGAATACCTAAAAGATATTCCGGGAAAGTATGATATCCGGGGCAGACAGGTAGAACCATTGGATCGGAATGCCGTATTACAGGAGGCGGAACTGGTGAGTGATAAAGTTGGTGCCATTGCGATTTCCGGTTTTGCCAGTGTCAGAAATAATGAACATGAGCTGCAGGCAAAAAAACTGATCATGGAAGCCACCGGACTTCCGGTGGTATGTGCCCATGAGATGTCATCACGACTGGGATATTACGACCGTACTGTCACTACGGCACTGAATGCCAGACTCCTGTCCGTCATATATGAACTGATCGTTGCGGTGAAACAGGTACTGGAAAGCTATGAACTGAATCTTCCACTGATGATCGTGACCGGAGGAGGAAGCCTGGTATCTGAGAAAGTGGCACTGGAACGGCCGATTGAGACGGTATTATCCGGCCCGGCAGCAAGCATTTCCGGTGCTATCTATCTTGCTGACCACAGGGACGGCCTTGTGTTGGATATGGGCGGAACGACGACGGATATTGCGCTGGTAAAAGACGGAAAAGTGAAGATGGATGAACGTGGAGCCAGTGTGGGCGGCTATCATCTGCATATCAATGCTGCAGAAATCTATACTTATGGTATGGGTGGTGACAGCCGGATCTATCTGGATGTTGAAAACCGCCTGGTGGTTGGACCAAATAAGGTATATCCGGTCTGCAGGGCAGTGGATAACTACCCACAGCTTTTTGCGGAGATGCGGGCAGTTCTTCCGGAGGTGCGGCGCCAGCGGGATCAGAAAATGCTGTTGGATGGTTTTTTGGTCTATCTGCAGGAAAACGCAACGGATCTGAATACCGTGCAGAAACAGATCCTTGACTATCTGCAGGAAGGACCACATACACTGTATAGCATCCGGGGTATGATCGGAGATCGTTTTACCATGCAGGATCTTCAGGACCTGGAAGAAAAAGGAGTGCTGATGCGGATCACATTTACCCCGACGGATTTATTACATGTAGAAGGAAAACTGGATCTGTGGAACAGGGATGCATCTGCATTCATGTGTGAGGAACTGGCGATTCTTTCCGGCAGAACAAAACCGGATTTTGTTACCTATTGCAGAAGTGTGATTGAAAATAAACTGGCATGGTGTTGTAAGAACAGTGATAATTGTCCGGAAAATCCGGTGATCGGTGTAGGTGCACCGAGTCATGCATGGCTTCCGGGAATGGCAGAGAGACTTCATCAAGATTTGTGTCTGCCGGAGCACCGGGAGGTGGCAAATGCCATTGGCGCGGCGGTAGCGTCTATTTCAGAATCAGCAAAAGGACTGATACGCTACAATTCTGTCAAAGATAATTATATGTTATTCCTGCCAAATGGCAGATATGAATTTGTCAAATTTGAGGAATCCAGAAAATTTGCAAAAGAAGAATTAAAGAAGTATGTTTCAAAGAAAGCGCAGGACTCCGGGTGTGATGATGCAAAACTGTTTGTAACGGAAGATAAACTGGAAGCACAGGAAAGCTTTATTGAATATGAGATCATGGTTACGGCAGAAGGCAGATCACGCTGGATCGCATAATAAAAAAGAAAGGAGAATGTTATGTATCGTTGTGAATTATGTGGAAAAGCCATTGAGGTAAAGACAACTTATATTTTCCCGATCATGAAAGAAAATCAGAAACAGGGAGATGAAAAAGTAGATGTGTGCGAAGACTGCAAGCATAAGATCGCGTTGAGCATTGCGTCATTAAAGAAAATCTGACAAACTTGATTGTTTGAAACAATTGAAAATGTAGAGAAAGCAAAAGCCCTGCCGGAAATTAATCCAGCAGGGCTTTTTGGGGGGTATTTTAGCTTTTTTAGAAAATTGCTTTATGGAGTGGGTATGTTTATATTTCTAAGATAAGGTATGCTCTGTTCGTGCAATGACATCGTTCTGCACGGTTGTACTCAGATCCGTGAAATATACACTGTATCCGGCGACACGTACCATCAGTGTCGGGTATTTCTCCGGATGCTTCTGCGCATCCAGAAGTACTTTTTTGTCCTGGCAGTTGAACTGGATGTGATGGATATGTTCATCACAGAGCGCAGTTCTTACAAGGTTGCACATACGCTGGATACCTTCTCTTTTATAACGCTTTTCATCCGGATCCGGGAAAAGGTCTTCTATGGGTGTTGTCTTTACATCAAAATGTTTCATCTGGGTTACCTCCTTTTTTAATCTGCGATCAGATCGGTTTTACTGATCCACATATTCAGAATGGTTCCGTTTGTGCAGGCAGTATGGTTGATCTTTCCGTAGGAACGCAGTGCTGCCAGCGGACCGTGGGTATCCATATGCTGCTCTGCAGATAAGGTGTCGGCCAGCGGGGTCAGGGCTTTACGTCCGCTTGGAAGTGCCCAGCATTTCTGTCCCATTGCAACGTTTGTCTGTGTCGGCTGAATACCGGCATCAGAATGGTTGCCTGCGCGCCAGCAGCGTTTTGTTGTACAATATTCTGCCATATCCTGAAGAATACGGGAAGTGAGGTTATCTACATAATCATCATCGTTTCCATATTTTGGCGCATCCAGGCAGAGCTGACGAATATGGTCATAGCCTACAAAATCAGCATCCAGAGCTTTCAGAAGTTCATCCATGGTAACGGTCTTGTCATCGTATACAAGTTTTTTTACAGCAGTCAGGGAATCGCCCAGATCTGCTACACCACACAGCATATAGTGAGGACCGGAGTTTAAGATGGCACCGCCGTTTGCAATGTCGACACCTTTCTCAATGGCACCGGTAGCCATCATGGTAAATAATGGCATCTGGTGTTCCTCGGCCGTAATTTTCTCGGCAACAAGCAGATGTGCATGGCATTCATCAATCTGGTATTTAAACTGCCTCATGACAGCATCATAAAATTCCTCAAATGTTTTGAAGGTTCTCGGATCGCCGGTTGGGTAACCGATCTGTGTGCCTGCGCCATATCCAGGGCATCCTTTGGGGAGAACACCGTTATTCAGAGTGACGCTGACTGTATTTCCAAGATTTGTGATATTTGCGTTTGTATGTCCATAGCAGTATCCCTGCAGTTTTGGCTCTACACAGCCTACGGTGCAGGCGCGTTCCCGGATGGTCTTCAGGGAGAAATTGTTGATACCGTCAGGACCTGCGGCACTGTACGGGATCATTTTATAAATGCTGTCAATATCAAAGAAGGATGGATGTCCCAGACCTTCCGCAGCGAGTTTTACGCATTCACGCAGGAAAGAATCCGGCGTTTTACTGCCGATATGTACATGGACGCTCGGTGCAGTAGTACGTGTTTCTCGGGATGCTCTCAGGCAGATATAGGAGAGCAGGTTGACTGCGTCTCTTCCGTCTGCGTCATATCCACCGACACAGTATCCACCGGCCCAACGGTAATATCCACCAAAATATTCTGCAAGGTTTGCCGGAAGAAGCCATGGAATATTACAGCATTTGATATTGAATTCTTCCATATATTCCAGTGTCTGATCAATGGTCAGGGTGCCATCTTCCAGATCTTTTTCCAGATATGGCCACAGGAACTGATCGATACGGCCAAGGTTGATACAAGGACCGGAACCTTCAATATTCAGAAGCATGGTGTTCAGCCAGATCATGTGAAGGGCTTCCACAAAGGTATCCGGAGTATTCCAGCAGATTTTTTTAGCACGGATACCGGCATCTTTTAATTCCTGCTGACGAACCGGATCATCAGTGTATTTTTCAGCTTCTTCGAAAGCACGTTCTTTCAGGTGTTCACCGTAAGCTTTGATTCCCAGGCAGACAGCCATCATGCCTTCGTAAAAATCACGTTTTCCAACATTTTCCGGAAGGGACTCATCCATTGCGGATAAGATGTCTTCGCATTTTTTGTAATATCCTTTGTAACCGATGGCAAGCAGCTGCGGATAATCCGGAATGAAATGAGAACCCGGATTGGAAATATAGTTGCTGGCATCTACG
This sequence comes from Bulleidia sp., assembly GCA_963587975.1. Lineage (GTDB taxonomy): Bacteria > Bacillota > Clostridia > Lachnospirales > Lachnospiraceae > Eubacterium_I. The sequence continues at coordinate 7,818 of CAVAFS010000029.1, forward strand.
TAGCCGGATTCCAGCATGACTCTGGCTTTTGTTACCTGATGCATCCACTTCATGGTAAGTGTTTTGTCACGCCAGTAAGGGATATGCACCTCTTTTAATTCCTGTTTGTCTTCCGGGGTGATCTGCCACGGGTCAAAATCTCTGGTTTCAAAGGTATCGAAATCTGCCTCCAGCCAGTGTGCATGAGATTCGATACTGAAGTTATTACAACGGACGCGGCTTCCCTGCCAGCCGATCAGACGCTCGCCTTCCACAAAAAAGATAGGCATGGTCTCGTATACTTTTGCCATGGCAAAATAGCGGCGACGAATCTGGGATTCACACTCAGTTGCTTTGAAATGCTCTGTGAATACACGGGTTCGGTGCAATTCCAGGTTTGGACGGCTTTTGTGAAGAATTACGCTGAGTTTTTTGATACGGTCAGTACATCCGACCTCAGCACTTTTTCCATCACGAAGTTCCATACCAAGGCGGCTGCCGGCTTCTTTGATTTCCGAATCGGACGCGTTGTGAATGGATTCATTTGTCATATGATTGATCCTCCTGTTCTAGTGTTCGTTTTTTTGTTATTTCTATCATATGAAATCTGAACAGATAAGCCTATTTACCTTTGTATCTATCTTGGTATCCTTTGGTATAAAGACCGGGAAAAGCCCTTGTTGTACGAGAAAAATATGCTATGATGCAGACAAAAGAACATGTCGGAAGACGATAGAAAAATACGGAAAAATAATATACGGCAGGAGGAGTGTTTTATGCAGGAAATCAAGGGAAGAGTATTTGATATCAGTCATTATATGATCGAGGACGGACCGGGAATCCGGACAAACGTATTTTTAAAGGGCTGTTGTCTGCGCTGTATCTGGTGCAGCAATGCTTATGGACTGGATCCGCAGCCAGAGCTTGGCGTGGCAGCTGTCAAATGTACACAGTGCGGGAAATGCATGGAAGCCTGTCCGTCCGGGGCGGTATATCGTTCGGAGACAGATGGAAGCATTCAGCTTGACAAAAAGAAATGTACGTCCTGTTTTCGGTGTGTGGAAGTCTGCCCGGCCAGGGCACGGATGCAGATCGGAAGATGGATGACCGTGGATGAAGTGTTCCGAGAAGTGGGGAAAGACAGGATGTTTTACCGCCGTGGAGATGGCGGAATGACGTTGTCCGGAGGGGAACTGCTGATGCAGCCGGAGTTTGCAAAAGCGTTGCTGAAAAAATGTTGGAATGCGTATATAAATACGGCCATTGAGACAAGCGGATGTGGAAAATGGGAGGATCTGGAGGAAATTATTTCTTATGCGGATACGGTGTTCATGGATTGTAAAATGATGGATGAAAAGAAACATCGTTTGTATACCGGTGTGGGAAATGAAGTGATCCTGGAAAATATTCGGAAAAGTGCGCAGCTGTGTCATTCATTGGGGAAAAGAATGGTGGTGAGACTGCCGCTTATTCCAGGAATAAACGACAGTGAGGAAAACCTTCTGGAGACAGCGGCATTTGTGGACGGACTTTCTGGAGACGTAGAACTGAATGTATTGCCGTATCATAATTATGGTATGAATAAATATGAGAATATCGGCCGGACGTATGAACTGACAGAACTGAAACCGCATATGAAGGAGCAGCTGACAGAGATAGAAGCAGTATTGCAGAGAAGTGGATGTCGCTTCAGCATTGGTGGTTATCGTATCAGCAATGACGAAAACATATAGTACTGCATAAAAAGAACTGCCACACTAAGAGGCCTTAATGTGGCAGTTCTTTTTATGGCTAGGCTTGATATTTATAGTATGAGTATTTATCTATGAAAGGCTGGGTCTGCTTTTTAATAGCAATGTGGGTAGGATGCCCAGAAAATTTTACCGTAATTCGGTGACCATACTTTCATTTTAAGTCCTTCTTTTTTTACCATGTATACCATGTCTCCTGCATGTCCATGGAAACTCTGATGAGCAATGTTGGATTCAAAACACATCTCACCTTCAAGGATGTAAACAACATCACCGTATTCTGTGTGATCGAAAATAGCCGGTTCTTCTTCCCCTGAGTATTCGGCAATTCCTGCGTCAAACGGGCTTTCGTGCTCGCCAGTCAGCATTGTGACATTTTTCTGTCTTCCACCTTCTGTTTCTTCGATTTCGGTTTTGTAATCACAACCTTTAAAACAATACATATCCATGATGATATATTCCCCTTTCTTTTCCGGTTCCGATGTTGTTTCCGGAACCCTTTGTTTATGTACAAAGTATAGTGGAAAAGGAAAGAGGCACATAGCGCCCTGAGTCTTTGAATCTGTATACTGAAGTATAGGAATGCTTTTATAAAAGGTTTAACCGGGAATAAAGCTGCTTCTGATTTGTGATGCCCAGTTTGTCATAGAGTGCAGCCACATATTTTTTGATGGTTGGAACACTCAGGTAAAGAGAAGCAGCAATATCCTCCTGTTTCTGACCGTTCAGAAGCTGGATCAGGATATCATATTCCCGGTCGGAAAGATGATATTTCTGTTTGGCTTGCCGGACGGTGACGTTAAATACATGGGACAGATCGTAGATCAGACAGCAGAACTGATATTTGGTTCCATCCAGATTGGCAGGGGAACGGGTCAATTCAAGAAAGAGGGGACTGTCTTCAAACTTGTATTCATAACGGATCTGATCAGAACTGTTCCGTGTACTGTAAGACTCCATACAGAGGCTGACGATTTTTGCAAGCAGATGGTTGTCCGTATTCAGTTTATCGAACATGCCATTTTTTCGTATTACCTGACAGCTGTCGTTCAGGATACAGTAACCTATACAGTTATAGTCCCCAAAATCAAAGATGCCCTGACTGGCAGACAGCGACTGCACGTATGCCTCAGCAAGGCGGGCAAGATGTGGCTGGATCAGGCGCAGGATACGCATATGGTAATCGCTGAAATCTCCGGCCTCTTTTCCTCTGGTAAAGGATACACAGGCCCGGTACTTTGTTGTTTCGTGAAATGGCAGATTTGCCATGATCTCATAGTCAGCGTTGTTCGGTTCCATATATCCTTTCCAGTATTCTGTCTGCGTGCGCAGTTCCGGATTAAAATAAGAACTGGATCGCAGAACCGTCGGCTCCGGACGATCCAGAGGCGCGAGGGTATCATCCAGTTTGCAGTAATAGGTATCATATTTTTTCAGAAGATCGGTATTCCAGTTGATGGTGAAAGAAGTCTGCTTCCGGTAAAAACCATTCTCGTCTTTGTAATAGATCATAACGGAGGCACGGTCAAAATAAATAAAAAATGCCATGTCGCGGAAAAAACTGGAAATTCTTGTGTGAACCTCAAGTCTGTTATCGTACAGGTTCGAAACAAGATTGTTTAAAATCTCCAGATTGGTAAAACTGATTGAAAAGTCATCCATAGTAAAATCCTCCTGTTAGTTCCTATTATATATGTACTGCGATGCCGTCACAAGGAGCCTAAAGTATAAAAAAACAGCGGGGGTTTTTATACTATCTCTGCTTATTACCAAACGAGGAAATTGATAAGATTAGGGCAAGAAAATGAGAAAGGGAAATGAAGAACATGACAAAAGGAAAAGTTTTTGATATCCAGCATTTCTCCTTTGATGATGGCCCGGGAATCCGGACAATTGTGTTTTTGAAAGGATGTCAGATGCATTGTCTGTGGTGTCATAATCCGGAAAGTCTGGATGGACAGAGATCAGAGATGGCATTTGTCCCATCCAAATGTGTCGGCTGTGGATATTGCTTTAAAGTCTGTCCGAATGGCTGTCACTATATGGAAAATGGAAAACATATCATAGACAGGGAGAAATGCACGTTTTGCGGAAGATGTACACGCTTATGTGCGGGAAATGCATTATCCATCTGTGCAGATAAAAACTGGAGTGTTGAGGAAGTTTTGACAGAAGTGGAAAAAGACCGTAGTTATTATGAAGAAAGCGGCGGAGGAATGACGATCTCCGGCGGAGAGCCGATGATGCAGCCACAGTTTGTTGCAGAACTTGCAGCAGAAGCGAAGCGGCGGGGGATTTCAGTAGCTATGGAAACAAACGGATGCTATGATTTTTCTCTTCTGGATGGGATCTGGGAAAATATCGATGTATTTCTCATCGACTGGAAAGAGAGCAATGACGAAAAACATATTGCTTACACCGGATGCTCCCATAAAAAAGTATATGAGAATATCCGGAAACTGCATGATCTGGGAAAGCAGATCATTCTGCGCTGTCCGATCATTCCGGGATACAACGATGAAGAATCACATTTTCAGAAAATCGCGGAGATGACACAGGAATTTCCAAATCTGATCGGGGCGGAACTGATGCCGTATCATAGTATGGGGGTCAGCAAGATCGAACGTTTTGGTCTGGAAAAACGAGTGAAGTATATCGTGTCGGAACCGCCGGAAAAAGAAATACAGAAGAAATGGCTTGCAATCTGCCGTTCTTATGGCGGAAGAATGTTAAATGAAATTGATTAGGTAAAGAAAAACAGGAGGTAGCGAAGATGACAAGAGAATATCTGGAAAAAAGAGCAAAAGAATTACGTGAGTATGTAGAATACAATAACCAGCATGGAGTATACCGCAGTAAATTTTTCCATCTGGCAGGAGAAAGCCTGCGTGAGACAAAGGATGAGCCGAGACAGATTCGTCGTGCAAAAGCAACGGTAAACATGCTGAACAAAGTAGATGTTCCGGTTCAGCCGTATGAGCTGATCGGTGGAACCATTGCAGGACTGTATCCAAAGACAGAGGTTCCGGCCTATGAGGAACGTCTTGCCGAGGCTGAGAATGTCATTCGAAAATATGCGGAAAACCGTACAGAGGAGGACAAAGAAGCAGCACGAATCACAGTATACAGCCGTATTCATTATCATGGAAATATTGCATACCAGCAGCTGCAGAAAATCATTGAGACACTGACAAATGGGATCGGCAAACAGATGGGAATTTCCCGCCTTGAAATTTCCCGTGAGCTGGAGCGTTATTTCAACTGGGATTTCGGAGAGGATGCAAAATTAGTGGGAGAACTTCCGTGGGAAGTATCAAACCACAATGATATCAATCCACCAAAATTCCTGAATCGTGGTCTGGGAGATATTTTTGAAGAAATCAAGACAAGACTGTCTGCAGAGACGGATCCGGCAAAAAAAGAGTTTTATGAAAGCGTTCACATGGTAATGGAGGCAATCATCAACTTTATCAAACGATACAGCTGTTCCTTCGCAAAAGCTGCACAGGAAGAAACTGATCCGGAGAGAAAAGCAGAACTTCAGAAGATCGCAGATACCATGGCAAAAGTAGCCACAGAGAAACCGGATACCTTTTTCGAAGCTATCCAGCTGTTATGGATCTTATATGTTGGATTCAATATGCAGGCATGTGCCGGTACAACAGGTGCATTTGCGCGTTTTGACCAGTACATGTATCCATTCTACAAATCAGATCTGGAGGCAGGTCGTATCACAGAGGAAGAGGCACTTTTATATGTCTGCAACTTGTTTGCAAAGATCAATGAGCCGAAGATGCGTGTCGTAATCGCCATGACCATCGGCGGACAGCGCCCGGATGGCGGCGACGGTGCAAATGACGTGACAAAACTCTGCCTGGAGGCAATCCGTATTTTACGTCAGCCATATCCAAACGTAGGTGCAAGAATTTTTAACGGATCTGCAGAATGGTATTATGATATGGTAACAGAGACCATGAAACTCGGGGCAGGTAACCCGATGATCCTGAATGACGAAGTTATGATCGGCAATATGTTCCGTGGAGGCATTCCACTGGAGGATGCAAGGGATTATATCAATGTCGGCTGTGTAGAGACCATGATCATGGGAAAAGTCGCAGGATGGCTGAATATTGATGATGTGGATTACGCATCTGTATTGCTGAAAGTGCTGAATAATGGTGGTGATACCATTTACTATACAACGGAGATGACACCGGAGGGCGCACCGATCATCACAAACCAGAAAGGCTTTTCCAACATGCCGTATCCGATTCCAAAAGAACTTCATACCGGTGAACTGGAAGAACTGGATACGTTCTATAAATTTATGGAAGCATATAAGCTGCAGATGTATAACTCTCTGTCACTTTCCAAAGAGCGTTCCGATATCTGTGACCGAATTCTGAAGGAGTACTGGTTTGATCCGTATGCATCTATTTTTACAGATGACTGTCTGGAAAAAGGAATGGATATTTACGGTGGTGGAGCAAAATACTATGGCATGAAAGAAACCATCGGAACCGGACTTGCCACAGCAACCGATTCGATTGCAGCCATCAAGAAATTTGTATATGACGAGAAGCTTTTCACTCTTCGTCAGATGAAAGAAATGCTGGATGTGAACTTTGAAGGGTATGAGAAAGAGCGTCTGCTCATGGAAAATCAGACTCCGTGCTTCGGAAACGGCATCGAGGAAACAGACCGCATTGCAACAACGATTTCCGGTTGGTATTTTGACTGCGTAGACCGCATCAACAAAATGGGTATCAAAGGCTTGTCTGTTGCATCTTCCTACAGTTACACATCCCAGCTGATTATCGGAGAAGTAACACCTGCGACTCCAAACGGAAGAAAAGACGGCGATGCGATCAGTAACTCCATTGCACCAAGTGGTGGAAAGGATGTAAAAGGGCCGACATGCTCCTTAAATTCTGTGACAAAAGTTGATTTCAAAGGTCTGAACGGTGCAACAACTGTAAACCTGAAACTGAACCCGGCATTTGTGAAAGGGCAGAAGGGAACAGACAACTTAAAGGCATTGATCAAAGCTTATTTCAGAAATATGGGGGTTCAGTTACAGTTGAATATTGTAGATAAAGAGACACTGCTGGATGCACAGGATCATCCGGAGAAATACAATAACCTGATCGTGCGTGTTGGCGGATACTGTGAGTATTTCAACAACCTTGACCGCAAACTTCAGGATGAGGTTATCTCTCATATTGTACAGGATCTGTAAAAACCGTGAATTCTGGATTCTAAGAGGATTGAGATATATGAACCAGAGCAGGTGAATCAGAGAATAATAATGTTTAAGAAAAATGAATGTGGAGGATAAGATATCATGAATACAATGGATGCGATTATGAGTCGGAGATCTTGCAGACAGTATCGCCCGGAACAGATTACAAAGGAAGAACTGGAGCAGGTTTTAAAAGCTGCCTATGCGGCACCGAATGCAGATGCAGCATATGAAGATACGCAGCTGACTGTTGTACAGAGCTCGGAAGCACTGATGGATATCACAGAAATTTACAGAAAATCAATTGGAAATGCAGATGCAAACCCGCTGTACAGTGCACCAACATTTATTGTTATTTCCACACTGGTTCCGGAGGGAGATCCGGTTGGATATTCCAATGCAGGATGTATCGTGGAAAATATGGCACTGGCAGCCGAGGCATGCGGACTTGGAAGTGTCTACATCTATGGAATGTTCGATGACCTGCGTTTAAAAGAAAACGAAGTGCTGAATGAGTATCTCGGACTGACAGATGGTAAGAAAGCAATCTCCGGGATCGTGCTGGGATACCCGGAGAAACCGGCAGAGAAACGTGAAATCACAGGTGCAAAAATTCCTACCGTATATATGTAGAACGTGTGTGAGAGCAGAAACAGATTTTGTATAAACCAGATATTGTGACAGATAAGTCTGTGTACTTGTGATAAATGAGTACACAGGCTTATTTTTATATCGGTGCATAGAAATTTCTATGAAATGGATTTGTCATTATTTACAAAAATCAAAAAGTTGTCATAGAAAAGGTAAAAGGCAAAGACAGGAAAATAGGAAGTTTAGCAAGTTCATCTGTATTTAGCCTGAAGCATTTATGCATTCAGAGACTGCAATCCCTGTAAGATTACATCATCCGCATAGCTGGCCAGTTCTTCTGGGGTTTCTTTCAGACCGTTCTTCAACCAGTTTTCGATCATTCCAATGCAGCCGTAAATGACATAAGAGGAGTAAAGTTCCGATTTCTGCTCTGAATAGTCGGAAAACAGATAGTGCCAGTCGGTGAGGCAGCGCTGTTTCAAAATGTCTTTGATCTTATCTACAAAATTCTGATCCCGATTATCAATGACCAAAATTCTGGTAAATTCCGCATTTTCTTTTAAAAAGGCAAACAGATCCCTAAGCAGCGGATAAGGGTGTCCGTTCATATCCA
>CAVAFS010000030.1:0-665 GCA_963587975.1 Bulleidia sp.
AATGTGTATAAGAGACAGGCTATACGGAGTTTGGAATTATCCCATGCGACGTTGTGGATACAATGGGAGCCGGTGACAGTTTCATTGCAGGTTTTTTATATGGTATCTTGCAGGGAAAACCATTACAGGAAAGTATGGAACAGGGAGCAAAAAACAGCAGTGTGACACTGGGATATAGCGGAGCTTGGTAAGATAGAAATGAAAGAAAAGCGTCCTTTGCAGGGCGCTTTTCTTTATCAGAGACTTATTTTACAGCCCTTTTTGTATTATAATCATATGATTTGGCTGCTAAATTACAAAATTTCCGGTTTCAAATGGAACGAGAACATATAATGTGTATCATTCAGACGATACTGATCCGCCAGCTGCGGTCCGCAGCTTCCAGATCCAATACCACTCTGTCTGTAATCGATACAGAATACGGTGTATCCGGATTTTTCCAGTTCATAATTATGACCTTTCGTGGTCAGTTCCTCTTCTGTATACTCGGACAGATTAAAGGAAATCGGAGTCTCATTATATACCGTCAGCTTTCGGCTCTCATCCGCAACGCTGACATATTCGCAGTTATAATGACTACCATTTTCCTGCGGACGCATGTAATCTTCATGCAGATCACAGACACGGGAAGTAAATTTGCCAAGATAGCTTGCCCGGCGTTTGTC
>CAVAFS010000030.1:675-3574 GCA_963587975.1 Bulleidia sp.
ATATAGCTCTCATGAGGTCCGTATCCAAAGTATTCTGCCTGATTCATACGTTTTGACAGGAACAGGCGGATACCAAGTCGAGGGAGAAATGCCTCATTTGCCTGGAATGGATTGTCATTTTCTGTCACATCCTCGAAGTATTCGCCATACATGCCGCGCATGATCGCATCCCGCTCAATCTCCATGCTGGATCTGACAATTCCATCCGGTGTGATGATCCATTCTGCATCAATCTTCAGGAAACGCTGGCGGTAAACCGGAGCCATAGAAGAGGTTGTGTGCAGTTTCAGGGAACCATCCGTCAGTGTCTCAACGGTTGTATTATAAGCACGCTGCGTCATTTTATCATAACCGGCTTCATACCACAGTGTCTTTACCACGCGGTCGTTATCTGTCGGTGCACGCCAGATATTCATTTCCATCGGGCGTTTCAGAAAGCTGTGATTCTTATAGATCATGCTGTCAAACATTCCGGTGAGTTTGTTGTATACATAGACAAACTCAGCACCGTTGATGGTGATAGCACAATCATTTTCTGTATAGCTGATAACAGAAGCGGAGCTGTTTGTACCGCAAGAAACGTTGGAGCCTGTATCTGCGGCAGTTTTTTCAGCATCCAGCAGGGCAGTTAAAGTATCTGTGCAGTTTGCATTCAGCATGATTTGATCGAAGCCAAGTTTAAATCCGGCCGGGGTAAACGGTTTTTCATGCAGTTGGTGAGAACTGATGATGACAGAGCAGGAACCGTCTTCCAGTGGTTTGATCGGCAGCTGAACGGTCTTTTTACTTCTTGGTGCTACATCCAGAATATCAGTATCTTTGATTTCACCGGAAGCAACAGCCACACCGTTTTGAAGGATTTCATAAGTCAGATACAGTTCATCTTTCAAATTTGTGAAATCCAGATTGTTCTGCAAAATGTAAGTGCCGGAAGCTGCATCTTCCAGATGTACACGAACCGGGCGATGTACGTTTTTGTATTCTTTTAAGCCAACGCTTGGTGTGCGGTCCGGATAAACAAGTCCGTCCATACAGAAGTTGCCATCATGCGGATATTCGCCGGAATCACCACCGTAGTAGTATTTCTTGCGGCCATCGTTGGTGGTTCCCATATAAACACCGTGATCGCACCATTCCCAGACGAAACCGCCCACGAAAGTATCATACTGCTCCTCTAACTGATAGTAGTCCTCAATGTCTCCAGGCCCATTTCCCATGGCATGAACAAATTCACACTGAATAAACGGTTTGTCTGGATTGTTGTCCAGATATGCGTGCATTTCCGGGATAGCAGCGTACATGCGGCTGCGCAGGTCAATGTTGGAAAAATCAGTTTTTCCACGTTTCGGATTGCGCGGATAATGCATGGAACCTTCATAATGGGTCAATCTGGTTGGATCGTAAGATTTTGTCCATGCAAGGGCATCTTCAAAGGTGCATCCGTAACCGGCCTCATTTCCCATGGACCAGATCACAACGCTGGTGCGGTTTTTGTCACGCATCACGTTTTTCTGCACACGGTCTACGACGCTGTCTGTCCAGTCTTCGTTGTCAGATAAAAACGGTGGGAACGGATGTCTTTTGCCTTCACGCCAGATATTTAAATTGTATAAGTTTACAACGCCGTGAATTTCTACGTCGGATTCATCGATTACATAGAAACCATACTCGTCGCACAGCTCATAAAATTCCGGTGCATTCGGATAGTGGCTGGTGCGGATGGCGTTGAAATTGTGCTGCTTCATCAGACTCATATCTTTGCGGATATGGTCTAAGGTAACGGCAGATCCAACGTATGGATCACTGTCGTGGCGGTTTGTTCCGCGGAAACGGACTTTCTGACCGTTCAGGTATACAACTGCATCTTTGATGCAGATCTCACGGAAACCAATGCGCTGACGAATGGTTTCGTTGTCGGTGGAGAGCGTCAGTGTATACAGATACGGATGTTCTGCGTTCCAAAGGGTGAGATCGGAAGCAGAAAATGTAATGCTGTCTCCATCAGAAACACCTTCGGCAACGGTGCATCCGCAGGCGGTGGTCAGTTTGTAGGAAACCGGAATGGCCTCTTTTGCAAAAGTCAGCGGAATCGTTACATCAGCAGCAGTATAATTGTCTTTTAACTGCATCTGGATAAAGAAATCGCGGACATAATTTTCCGGTCTTGCCAGTACATAGACATCACGGAAAATACCGGAATTGCGGAACTTGTCCTGATCCTCCAGATAACTGCCGTCGCACCATTTCAAAACGAGAACCGCAAGGGTGTTTTCACCTTCCCGCAGGGCATCGGTGATGTCAAATTCGCCGGTGGAATGGGAAACCTGATGATATCCGATAAAGGTGCCATTTAACCATACATAATAGCAGGAGTCCACACCTTCAAAATTCAGATGGAAAGTTGCTGTGCCTTCCGGTTTTTCGTATGTAAAGTTGCGTACATAAGCACCACATGGATTTTCGTGTGGAACATACGGCGGATCAAACGGGAATGGATAGCGTGTGTTTGTATACTGATGGATATCATAGCCGTAATCCTGCCAGTTGGACGGAACCGGAAGTGTATCAAAATGACTGGTGTCATAGCCTTCTTCGTAAAAAGCTTCCTGACAATCATAAATGCTGTCAAAATACCGGAAGCTCCAGTCGCCGTTCAATAATAAGAAACGGTCCGTTTCCTGACGGCATTTCCAGTCCGGATTCTGTGCAGTAGATGTCGGAATGTAATAAGCACGCATCGGCTCATCGTTGACACCAAAGGTATGATTGTCTTCAAAATACTTTGGAATAATCATGTAAAAACCCTCCTTATGAAATGACTTTTTCCTTGAAATAATGAGTAACAAATGATAAAAACTCATCTGGGTTTATTATATAAAAAAGCGGACCACATAGCAAG
>CAVAFS010000031.1:0-2684 GCA_963587975.1 Bulleidia sp.
TCCCAGTTAAAGAGACTTGGCGAGTATTATGCAAAAGCAATTCATGATAAATACGGGGATGATTTCGACGTATTATTCGGACCGGCTTATAAAGGAATCCCGATTAGTGTCGTAACAGCTATCGCATACAGTGAGTTATACGGAAAAGAGGTTCGTTACTGTTCTGATCGTAAAGAGGAAAAAGACCATGGTGCAGATAAAGGAAAATTCCTTGGAAGCAGTTTAAAAGACGGCGATCGTGTTGTTATGATCGAGGATGTTACTACTTCCGGAAAATCCATGGAAGAGACTGTTCCGAAGGTACGCGAAGCTGCAAATGTAGAGATCGTTGGCCTGATGGTTTCACTGGATCGTATGGAAGTTGGAAAAGGCGGCGAGAAATGTGCCCTGGAGGAAGTAAAAGATCTGTACGGATTTGAGACAAACGCCATCGTAACCATGGCAGAGGTAGTTGAGCATCTGTACAACCGTGAGTGCAATGGCAAAGTGGTCATCGATGACACATTAAAAGCTGCCATTGACGCATATTATGAGCAGTATGGTGCAAAATAAGCATTGCGGCAATGTTTATAAACAATCATAAAAAACAAATTCGACTTTTATGCAGAGTATTGTTTGCGCTGTATATCGCCGGTCTGGTATATTTTCTGTTTTTCGCGGAAATGCTGGACCGGACTGGGATTGAGCGCAGTTATCGTTATAATTTAATTCCGTTCAGGGAGATACGTAGATTCATTGTGTATGCGGATCTTCTGGGACCGGTGGCAGTGATTTCCAATTTATTTGGAAATATCGCCATTTTTATGCCATTTGGTTTTCTGGTCCCAATCCTGGGCAGAAAAAAACGGAAATTCTGGTTCACAGCACTGGCGAGTTTTGAACTGAGTCTGAGTGTGGAATGCATTCAGCTTGTAACCAAAACCGGCTGCTTTGATGTGGACGATATTTTCCTGAATACAATCGGTGGAATGTTGGGGTATCTGGTCTATGCGCTGGTGCAGCGCAAACGGGATCGGGATGCCGATGCCAGAAGGCTGGGAGAACAGAAAAAAAGGTAGTTTTTCCAGAAATGCAGTTAGAAAAAAAGCATTTTTATCTGATGGATACAGATATAAGGAGGCAACGTATGGCAAGCAACAGAAGAAAATATTTTCGCCGGACACGAAAGACCCGGATGAGGGATTTAAAACATTCCCCTACCGGGATTTTGTCTTTTTTTACAGCAATGGCGGCGCTGGCGGTATTTTGTACCGCGGTGATCCAGTCATTTCTGGCATCCGGTGAAGGTGGATATAAAGTAGGTGGTCTGGGATTGGTCGGACTGATCCTGGCACTTGGCGCACTGATCTGCGGCATTTTCGCAGTGAAGGAGCCGAAGATCAGACCACTGCCCCCGAGACTTGGCATTGTGTTTGGCGCAGTGCTGACGGTTGGCCTTGGCGGCATGTACATATACGGTTTGATATAAAAAATGAAAAATCAGTAGGAGATAAAATAATATGGGTGACAGCGTTTGGAATGATTTTTTAGACGAGACAATCGAAGAACGATATGAGCTGGTGGCAGAGCGTGTGGAGGAGATCAGCAAAGAAGCTCTGGTGCCGGAACTTTACAAGGAATATTTTACAGAGGCAGCAGCGTATCTGAAAAAAACAATGGAACTGTGCCAGATGGCGATGGCAGGAACCTTGCAGCAGCGCAGTCTGGAAACCTGCAAGGCAGATCAGGAGCAGTTATATCACCATATGCTTCCGGCGCATTATGAGGAAAGTTATGCAAACCCGGCTTATGCAGTTGCTGTTTTTGGAGAAAAAGAAGGCGAGCTGTTAAGTTTTCTTCGTGCAGAACTGGATGTTGCAATTACTTATGCGTTTGAAGGAAAACTGGCAGAGCTGACCTTGTTACTGGAGCTTTTTGTGCAGGTATACAATTGCTTTGAAGAGGAAGATGTGCAGGAAGCAAAACAGACCATTTACTGGTATTTCCATGATTACAGCGAAGTGTTTGTGGAGAACCAGATCCGGGAAATGATCGATCCGGTGGACAGCCTGTACAAAAACATTATTATGAAAGCAGATCTGTCTGACCTCAGCTATCTGTATCAGTATGGCTTTTATATCGGAAAAAATGAACTTGGCATTGCAGAGTTTTTGAATCAGCTTTCCGAAGAAGAGATTCAGTCCATGGCGGATACTTATACAGAAGGGTACCGCATTGGATTTGAAATCACAGGCAAGGATATCAAAAAGAAAAAGACGGTTCAGATCCATTATCAGGTTGGATTTGAGCGAATGATCCGCGCGGCCATCCAGAATTTTGAAAAAATCGGATTGCAGGCGACTATCAGCAGAGAGCCGTCCTCTTCCTTCAATAACCGTGGCGGTTCCAAACGTGGTGCTTACGCGACCAGCGTAAATCGTCAGTATGATTTTGATCACAAAGAAGACAAAGCATTCTATTTTGATAAGGCATTTGTGGAGCGCCGTCTGGAAGTATTGCGCACGGTATTTGAGCAGCATAAGATTCAGGCAGCAGAGCACGGCGGACCGGCGGTTCTGGAAGTCTTTGGTGAGGAGCCGTTTTCTCCGGAGAAAAAAGAGACAGCCATCCACTATCATGACCGTCAGCAGGAACTGGTAGTTTACAACGCATCCATGTCCGGTCAGATCACAAACGAATACATC
>CAVAFS010000032.1:0-2755 GCA_963587975.1 Bulleidia sp.
CATTGCTGCAGGGAAATCTGAAAGAGATGAATGTATACATGAATGATGTGGCACTGGTTACATTCAGCAGTTTTGATACCGGACGGCATCCATCGGGAAAGATACAGCCGGAACGATTTTATCATGGATTTGTACTTGGGTTGCTGGCAGAACTTCGAGATCGGTATGTGCTGAAATCCAATCGGGAAAGTGGATACGGTAGATACGATGTGATGCTGATTCCACGGAATGTAACAGAGCAGGCCTACGTACTGGAGTTTAAAGTGCACGATCCGGAAGAAGAGACATCTTTGCAGGAAACTGTACAGGCAGCATTAATGCAGATTCAGGAAAAACAGTATGATGCGGAGTTGTCAGAACTTCATATAAAACCAGAACAGATTCATCATTATGGATTTGCGTTTGAGGGAAAAAAGGTATTGATCGGGGACGATAAAGAATGAATATAAAAATCATAGACGAAAAAGAACAATTTGCACAGTGTGAAAACTTTGAAATCACACATCTTTTATGGGGGACAAAAGCCATTCCAAAAACATATGGAAAAATTGCCTGTTGGAAAAACCATGGGTTTCTGGTGGAAATGACCTGTGAAGAAGCAGACCCACTTCGGACTTATACCAAAATGAACGATCCGGTGAGTTTGGACAGCGGAATGGAAGCCTTTTTATCTCTTTGGGCAGATCATACGCCGCTGTATGTAAATGTGGAAATGAATGCGAACGGAGCAACACTGATGCAGTATGGAACAGAGCGTGCCGACCGGACATTTTTCACAGAAGATCAGATACGAATGTGTGAGCCGCAGGCTGTCATTGAGGAAAATTGCTGGAAAATCAGCTTCTTTCTGCCATTAGAGCTTTTGGAACAAATCGGCGGTCCGATTCCACAGATATCCGGAACCAAAATTGCCTGCAACTTTTACAAGGTATGCGAAGGCGGCAATGCAGAGCAGATTCATTATGCCAGCTATGCTCCGGTAAATGTTTCGAAGCCGGACTTTCACAGACCGGAATTCTTCGAAAACGGAAAGTTGCAATAGCGTTGTATGGAAGAACAGTAAATTTAAATTGGAAAACAGGGTGAACAGCGATGAAAAGATTGCCAATAGGAATTGAAGATTTTGAAAAAATCCGGCAGGAAGACTATTACTATGTGGATAAGACTGGTATGATCAGGGATATTATTCGAAACGGCGCAGAAGTAACATTGTTTACAAGACCACGCAGATTCGGCAAATCATTGAATATGAGTATGCTGGAACAGTTTTTCTCTCTGAGTGGAAAAAGGGGATTGTTTGATGGCCTTCAGATTATGGGAGAAAAAGAACTATGCCAGAAATACATGGGACTGTATCCGGTAATCTCATTGAGCTTAAAAGGAATCAATGCAGCTTCTTATGAGACTGCTTTTAAGATTGCTGTACGTGCTATCAACGAAATTGCTGCTATGGCTGATTATCTGGAGCACAGTGAAAAATTGACAGAAAATGATAAAGAATCCTACCACGAGCTGTTAAAACGCGATATGGATGAGGCAGAATTTTATGTTAGTCTGAGAGAATTATCCAGGCTGCTGGCAAAGCATTTTGATAAAAAGGTCATTATTCTGATCGATGAATATGATGTTCCACTGGCAAAGGCATATGAAAACGGATACTATGATCAGATGATCTTTATGATCAGAAATCTTCTGGAGCAGGCATTGAAGACAAATAGAAATCTGCAGTTTGCGGTTTTGACCGGCTGCATGAGAATCTCAAAAGAAAGTATTTTTACCGGCTTGAATAATTTTCAGGTTTTATCGGTAGCGGATGCAGGATTCGAGGAGTATTTCGGCTTTACCGATGATGAGGTCAGACAGTTGCTGAACTATTATGGTCAGGAGCAGGCGTATGAGACAGTCAGAGAATGGTATGACGGGTATCGGTTTGGAAATGTGGATGTGTATTGTCCGTGGGATGTGTTGAATCATTGTCAGAAATTGCTGTCAGATCCATCGGTGCAGCCACAGAATTACTGGATCAATACCAGCAGTAATGAAGTGGTGCGCAGATTTATTGAAAAATCCGACAGTGGCATGACGAGACAGGAAGTAGAAGCATTGATTGCCGGAGAAGAGATTGAAAAAGAAATTTGTCAGGAACTGACGTATCAGGATATGTACGCAAATATTGAAAATATATGGAGTGTACTGTTTATGACCGGCTATCTGACGTATCGCGGAAAAACGCAAAATAGCCGGTTTCGTCTGGCAATCCCAAATCTTGAAATTCGAAATATTTTTACAACACAGATTATGGAATATTTCAGGGAAAATGTTCAGGCGGATGGAGTCATGCTGCAAAGTTTTTGTAAATCACTGGAGCAGGGCGATGCCGGTGAGGTGGAGCGGATATTACAGCAGTATTTGAAAAAGACGGTCAGCATTCGAGATACATTTGTGCAAAAACAGATGAAAGAAAATTTTTATCATGGCATTTTGCTTGGAATTCTTGGCGTGAAAGAAAGATGGGCAGTTTCTTCGAATCGGGAGAGTGGTGATGGATACAGCGATATTGTTGTAGAAACAGAAAATTCGGAGAAAGGAATCATTCTCGAGTTGAAGTATGCGCAGGATGGCAATCTGGAGCAGGCATGCAGGAGAGCACTTGATCAGACAGCAGAAGTTCATTATGCAGAAGTATTAGAAGATCAGGGAATTGATGATATTTTGTGCTATGGAATTGCTTTTTATAAAAAACGCTGCATGGTAA
>CAVAFS010000033.1:0-2592 GCA_963587975.1 Bulleidia sp.
TTTTCTCAGAAACCATATGTCCCTTGTAGTAGTAGTTATTCACAAAAGCATCAATGATTCGATTCTTGCTGACTTCCATGTTATAAATAAAGGTTCCGATGATTGGAAGTTCAATCAGGAATTTTAACATATTTTTTCTACGGCCAGGAGCTTTTGCTAGTTCATACAGATCTGTCGGGCAGACACCAATGATATGGTCGTAATATTTTGCCTCCATCTGGCATCCCATCACTACAAAGGAGAGTGAATCTCCTGTTGCAATAACATCTGTTTTCTCACCAATCACAGTAGGAATAAACTCATTGAGTAACTGCACATACAGATAATTTGTGTATGTCATATTTGGTTTTTCAGAACGGCCACATCCTAATAGATCAATGGCATAAACAGTATGATTTTCAGCCAGCTTTTTAATAACTGCCTTCCATTCATAGGAAGAAGATGTAGGATCCAGATCATGGATCAATAAAATTGGTTTTCCCTTACCGCTCTTTGTATAATAAATATTACCGTATTTCCAATGATAATATTTTCCACCACTTGGCAGATAATCTGTCATATGTGAAAATACACTGATCAGCTTATTTATAATGACAAGCAAACCAGCTACAATACATAATAATAACGCTGAATTCTTAATATGCTTTTTCATCCATAAACCCCTTTCGCATTGATTATATTCACTCGTTTTAATATCTATATTATAATCCATAGACGGTTCAGATACAAATACTTTTTCATGTTTCACAATATTTTAAAATGTTTCACGTGAAACATTATTGTATAATACCATCTGTGACCTTTTATCTTTACTCTTCTATAATAGATTCTCTTTTAAAACATTTAAGTATTTCTTTATTTTAACCAAATTTTCATAAATGTTTCACGTGAAACATTGTTTTTCTCTGGATATCTATTTTAAAAAGTGATATACTCGTCTAAGTAATACAAAAATCTGTTTTACATATAACTCAGAAAAACTCTTATGTAAAACAAACACATATTATAATAGGAAAGAAGTATTCTTATACTTCCTGTATTGTAATATGTAAAGAGTATAAATTAGCAGGAATGAGGAAAAGTATGGGAAGAATTATCGCAATCGCAAATCAGAAGGGCGGTGTTGGAAAGACAACTACAGCAATCAATCTTTCCGCATGTTTAGCAGAAGCCGAGAAACGCGTACTCACCATTGACATGGATCCCCAGGGAAATACCACCAGCGGACTTGGTGTCGACAAAAACAACTGTGAAAACACAATTTATCAGTTGATTTTGGGGGAATGTACCTTTGAAGAAGCACTGGTTCACACAGAATTTGATTATTTGGATTTAATTCCATCCAATGTAAATCTGGCCGGTGCCGAAATCGAATTACTTAACGTAGAAAATCGCGAATATGTACTTCGTAACGAAATTGAAAAAGTAAAAGATAACTACGATTTTATTATTATTGACTGTCCTCCTTCCTTAAATATGCTGACTGTAAATGCCATGACAACCGCTTCCACTGTATTAGTGCCGATTCAGTGTGAATATTATGCATTGGAAGGACTTTCACAGCTGATGTACACCATCAATCTGGTACAGGAACGGTTAAATCCATCTCTTCACATGGAAGGTGTTGTATTTACCATGTACGATGCCCGCACTAACCTTTCTCTTCAGGTTGTGGAAAATGTCAAGGAAAATTTGGACACTACCATCTATAAGACAATTATTCCACGAAATGTACGTTTGGCAGAGGCTCCAAGTCATGGAAAACCAATCAATGTATACGACAGCAAATCAACCGGAGCAGAAAGCTATCGCTTACTGGCACAGGAAGTAATTGACAGAGAGGAAGAGGACGAATAAGATATGGCAGCAAAAAAGGGCGGACTGGGCAAGGGATTAGATTCCCTTCTCGTCAATAAAGTAGGTACCGATCATGCAGCGACAGCTACCAAAGAAAAAGCTGCAAGTACGACAAAAAAGAAAAGTACAAAGAAAGAATCCACAGAGACACCGGATACTATGGTAAAAATATCTCTGGTAGAGCCAAACCGGGAGCAGCCGCGTAAACATTTTGATGAAGACGGCTTGCTGGAACTGGCAGAATCCATCAAACAATACGGTATTCTCCAACCATTACTGGTTCAGGAGAAAAACGGATATTATGAGATCATTGCCGGAGAGCGCCGCTGGAGAGCCGCAAAACTTGCTGGTTTGAAGGAAGTTCCGGTCATTGTACGCAATCTAAACGAACAGCAGATCGTAGAAATTTCACTGATTGAAAATATTCAGCGCGAAAACTTAAATCCTATCGAGGAAGCTCAAGCCTTCCGCAGATTAATGGAAGAGTTTCATTTAAAACAGGATGAAATTGCCGAAAGAGTATCAAAGAGCAGAACAGCAGTGACCAACTCTATGCGTCTACTGAAATTATCCAAACAGGTTCAGCAGATGGTCATTGATGAAATGATTTCTACTGGTCACGCACGTTGTCTGATCAGCATCGAAAACGAAGAAATGCAGCATCAGATTGCACTCCGCATTTTTGATGAAAAACTCAGCGTACGTGAAACGGAAAAGCTGGTAAGGAAATTATTA
>CAVAFS010000033.1:2673-4646 GCA_963587975.1 Bulleidia sp.
AAGGATCCTGTATTATCTGCTATTTATGCCGATCTGGCCGATCAGATGAAACGAATTTTCGGCACCAAAGTAGAAATTCATCAAAAAAATGATGAAAAAGGAAAAATTGAAATTGAATATTACTCACAGGAAGAATTAAATCGTCTGGTTGAGCTTATTCAGAGTATTCAGTAACCCAACAACCCTTGCAGAACATCAGGAAATAGATCTGCATAGGAAGGAATTCAGTTCATAATTTGCAGCGATTCGTAGAAAATATGTCATGCATTATATGACGCGTATTTCGTAGCAAAAATTCTGAATACATTCTTGAATTTTGTCCTGGTCGTTCTCAACATTTCAAAGACAAGTGAGGATAAACAATTGGATTATTTAAAATTACATATTGAAGATCTGACCGGCATTAGTCTGGATGTCATCACCGCCGGTCTCGCAGCTCTTGTTTTAATTCTGATTATTATTATGATCGTAAACGGAGTTAAAATGCGTAAGCTGAAGAAACGCTACGAAGCATTTATGAGTGGCAAAGATGCCGCTTCACTGGAAGACACCTTAGTCAAACGCCTGAATCAGGTTGATGACCTCATCGCTTCCGATGAAGAAACTCAGGCAAAAGTACAGATGGTACTCGATCACTTAGATAATACTTACCAGAAAGTTGGTCTGGTAAAATATGACGCATTCAATGAAATGGGTGGCAAATTATCCTTCTCCCTGGCATTATTAAATCGCAAAAATAACGGATTTATTATCAACGCAATGCACAGCAGAGAGGGCTGCTACACTTATATCAAAGAAATTATCGACGGACATTCTGTCATTATGCTTGCTGATGAGGAAAAAGAAGCCCTCGAGATGGCATTGGCAGATACTTATGAACAGGAAAAATAATCTATGATACACACATTTTTAAGATCCATCGGATTTCGCGATCTTACAAAAAATGCAGAACTATACCCCGTGCTGGAATCGATTTTAAATCGCCCGGACGAACAGGCCGTAGTAAATGACGAATATGGAAATGAATTTGCATGTTTTTCCAAAAGTTTCGGAACTGATATCGGCATTACCGTCTGCGGGAACTTCATCAACGACAAAGAATTCCGTATGGAATACTATTATCCATATCTGCATGGCTCACAGATCACAACTAATGAAACGATCGAGATTGAGCGCCATGCAGGAAAAGAGGCCTTCGCCGGAATCTGTGATGAATTAAAATTAGGTGTCACGCTGATTTTTTATATTGAAAATGTTGCTGACATTCTTCAGGAGAAAAAATATGCCTTTCATACCGCCCGGGGACCGGAAAATGCAGTACTTGCAGGTCTGTCCACCGGTGGAAAAATCCTGCTGCCGGTTATGAAAACAAGCAAACAGCTGGCAAACAAAGAAAAATCTTCCGAACAGCGGTTAAACCTGATGAAACAAGCCCGTGATGGAAACAAAGGAGCCATGGAAAACCTGACCATGAACGATATGGATCTGTATTCCTCCCTTTCCAGGCGTGTCATGAAGGAAGATGTCCTTTCCATCGTAGAGAGCAGTTTTATTCCATATGGTATCGAGAGCGATCAGTATGTTGTCCTCGGCGAAATCCTGAATTTCTATGAGGCTGAAAATAATCTGACCAATGAAAAGCTCTGGGTTATGACATTGAACTGCAACAATCTAGTTTTTGATATCTGTATCAATCAGAAGGATCTGCTTGGCGAACCGGAAGTAGGGCGCCGCTTCAAAGGCAGAATCTGGCTTCAGGGACATGTCAACTACGGGTACTAATAAATAACCCAAAGGGCACATAAAATAAGATAAAACATTTCCTGTATACATGACCACACAAAACCAAACACAGGAAATGATTTTAAATACAAAAATTGCAAACAAAAGTACCGGGAATTCTGATATTTCAGTCAGACTCCCGGTATTTGTGTACTTGCAGAAAACACCGTTCTCTGTTATGATAGAGAAGT
>CAVAFS010000034.1:0-3466 GCA_963587975.1 Bulleidia sp.
GGGATGGGATGCATTCGGACTTCCGGCTGAGAACTACGCGATCAAGATGGGCGTACATCCGGAGAAATCCACAGCTGAGAATATTGCAAATATCAAACGTCAGATCAAAGAGATCGCTGCTGTTTATGACTGGGATATGGAAGTAAACACAACAGATCCGGATTTCTATAAATGGACACAGTGGATCTTTGTAAAAATGTTTAAAGCAGGTCTTGCTTATCAGAAAGAGATGCCGATCAACTGGTGTCCGTCCTGTAAGACAGGTCTTGCAAATGAGGAAGTTGTAAACGGTAAATGTGAGCGTTGTGGCGCTGATGTTACCAAGAAAAACCTGAATCAGTGGATGTTAAAGATCACAGCATACGCTGACCGTCTGTTAGATGACCTTGACAAACTTGACTGGCCGGAGAAGGTTAAAAAGATGCAGACCGACTGGATCGGCAAGAGCCACGGCGCAGAGGTTAATTTCAAAGTTGAGGATACAGACAAAGAGATCACTGTATACACAACAAGACCGGATACCTTACATGGTGCTACTTTCCTTGTTCTGGCTCCGGAGCATGCAATGGCAAAAGAGCTTGCAAACGATGAGACAAGAGCAGCAGTAGAAGATTATATTTACCAGTCTTCTCTGAAATCTTCTGTAGACCGTCTGCAGGACAAAGAGAAAACAGGTGTATTTACCGGAAGTTATGCGATCAACCCGATCAACGGTGCAAAAGTACCAATCTGGCTGTCTGATTATGTATTAGCTGATTATGGTACAGGTGCGATCATGTGTGTACCGGCTCATGATGACCGTGACTTCGAATTCGCAACCAAATTCAATATCCCGATCATTCAGGTTATCGCAAAAGATGGCAAAGAGATCGAGAATATGACAGAAGCTTATACCGAAGCAAAAGGAACTATGATCAACTCCGGCGAGTGGAACGGAATGGAATCTTCTGTACTGAAGAAAGAAGCTCCGCACATCATCGAGGAGAGAGGTATTGGTAAAGCTACCACAAACTACAAACTGAGAGACTGGGTATTTTCCCGTCAGCGTTACTGGGGTGAGCCGATCCCGATTGTTCATTGTCCGGATTGTGGACCTGTTCCGGTTCCGGAAGAAGAACTTCCGCTGTTACTTCCGGAGGTTGAGTCCTATCAGCCGACAGGTACCGGTGAATCTCCACTGGCAGACATCACAGACTGGGTAAACACAACCTGCCCGTGCTGTGGAAAACCTGCAAAACGTGAGACAAATACCATGCCGCAGTGGGCAGGATCTTCCTGGTATTTCCTTCGTTATGTAGATAACAAAAATGATAAAGAACTGGTTTCCAGAGAAAAAGCAGACAAATATCTGCCGGTTGATATGTACATCGGTGGTGTTGAGCATGCGGTATTGCATCTGCTTTACTCTAGATTCTATACAAAATTCCTGTGCGATATTGGTGTAATCGACTTTGATGAGCCGTTCCACAAACTGTTCAACCAGGGTATGATCACCGGTAAAAACGGTATCAAGATGAGTAAATCCAAAGGAAACGTAATCTCACCGGATGATCTGGTACGTGATTACGGCTGTGATTCCCTGAGACTTTACGAGCTGTTCGTAGGACCGCCAGAACTGGATTCCGAGTGGGATGACAGAGGAATCGACGGTGTATACCGTTTCATCACACGTTTCTGGAAACTGATCCTGGATAACAAAGATGCTGATGTCAAAGAGACAAAAGAGCTGGTTAAAGTTCGTAACAAACTGGTTTATGATATCACCACACGTCTGGAGAGCTTCAGCCTGAATACCGTTATTTCCGGATTCATGGAGTACAATAACAAACTCATCGATATGGCGAAAAAAGGCGGCGTAGACAAGAAGACATTAGAGACATTTGTTGTTCTGATGGCACCGTTTGCACCACATATCAGTGAAGAACTGTGGAGCCAGCTTGGTCATGAGGATTCCGTCTTCCATGAGACATGGCCGACCTACGATGAGAACGCCATGAAAGATGACGAGAAAGAGCTTGCTGTACAGATCAACGGAAAAACAAAATGCGTTGTTACACTTCCGGCTGACGTAAGCAAAGAAGATGCGATTGCAGCAGGTAAGGCAGCACTTGGTGATAAACTGACAGGAAACGTGATCAAAGAGATCTATGTTCCAGGCAGAATCATCAACATCGTAGCAAAATAATCTATGTGACATTCAATTTGAACTATGAATATATGAAAAGGCATCCGTTTTTATGGATGCCTTTTTGTGAATGACAGGGGACAGGAAACAAGAATGACGATCAATGAAATTGCAAAGCTGGCAGGGGTATCCAGAGCAACGGTTTCCAGATATCTGAATCAGGGCTATGTCAGCGATGAAAAAAAAGAAGCGATTCGCAAAGTGATTGAGGAAACCGGATATGAGCCGTCGCAGCAGGCCCGGACACTGCGCAGCAAAATGACGAATCTGATCGGCGTGATCATTCCGAGAATTCAGTCAGAGGCGGTCAGCCGTATGGTAGCGGGAATCAGTGAAGTACTTTCTGCGCAGGGATATGAGTTGCTGCTGGCAAACACACAAAATGATCCGAAGCAGGAGCTGAAATACCTGAAGATTTTCCGGAAAAACCGGGTAGACGGCATTTTGTATATGGGAACCATGTTTTCCAAAGAGCATCTGCGGTTGATGGAGGAATCCGATGTACCAATCGTTGTTATGGCGCAGGAAGTGGAAAAGTACAGCTGTGTGTATCAGGATGATTATCATGCAGCTCGTGAACTGACGAAAGTGCTTGTGAAAAATGTGGAGCATTGCGGATACATTGGTGTTACGACAAAGGATAAGGCGGTAGGCGATGCCCGAAAAAAAGGGTATCTGCAGGCCATGCATGATCTGGGAAAACAGGTGGATAAAGACCGCATGTTTGAAACGCAGTTTCGTATTCAGGGGGGCTATGAAAAGGCGAAAGAACTGATGGAAGCATATCCGGATACGGATGCGATTTTCTGTGCAACGGATTCTCTGGCTATGGGAGTGCTTAGGTTTCTGAAGGAACAGCACATTGCTGTGCCAGAGCAGGTGAAGCTGGCAGGTTTTGGTGATACAGAAATGGGAAGTGCCGTTTTCCCGGCAATTACCAGCGTTCATTTTCACTATAAAACGACCGGAATAGAAGCGGCGAAGCTGATGCTGGAAATTTTACGGACGGATAATGATATTAAAAAGCAGATTAAAATGGGGTTTGAGATCATAGAAAAAGAAACCACACTGTGAAAAATAGACAAAATCGGAAAGCGATATTTAGCGGTTATTGCGGATTTACAAATGAAATAGTAAGCGGTATTATTATATCAAGAAGCGAGAACGTTCTCATATAAGTGCGAACAAGAAAATGAAAAAACACTCATATACTTACTAATACACACAAAAGTAACATTGCATAAATATGAGAACGTTCACATAAAATAGGAGAGGAGAGGG
>CAVAFS010000035.1:0-2495 GCA_963587975.1 Bulleidia sp.
ATATGAGATAACTGGCGAAAAAGCGACGCGTAAGCGGAAAGAAAATACAAAGGAAGTAGTAATTGTGCAAAAGACAAAATTAAGACAGGAATTAAAAAGACAGAGAAGCAGTCAGAAAAAGCTTCGGATGATCATTGGCATTGTAATTGCTGTGGTTGCAGTTTTGTATATTGCAGGTACTGTTTTTTACAGCAGGCATTTTTACAGCAAAGGAACTGCCTTCGGTATTTCCCTGCGCAATGAAAGTGTTGCGTCCATGAAGGAAAAAATTACAGATAAACTGAATGCCTATACACTGACTATCCAGACAAGAGACGGAGATGAGCAGATCAGTGCTTCTGATATTCAGTTGAAATATGACGATCAGGGAGAACTGGATGAACTTTTTGATAATCAGAACGCATTTCTGTGGTTTTTGATGGGAGCAACTTCAAAAGATGAGATTGACCTTGGAATCGTTGTGGATGATGCCTCTTTGAATCAGGAGATTGGAAGTCTGAAATGTATCCAGGAAGAAAACATGACAGCGCCGACGGATGCGCATCTGGAGTTCAGTGATGGAAAGTTTCATGTGGTAGAAGAGACGCAGGGAAATCAGCTGGATATGAGCAAGGCGGATGCAGCAATCAAAAAAGCGGTGGAAGAAGGTGCAGAGACAGTATCCCTGGATGAAAATGACTGTTACATAAAGCCGGGGGTATATAAAGATGATGAAAAACTGCAGCAGGAGTGCGAAGATGTCAATAAACTGCTGACAGCAGAGATTACCTATGATTTCAGTGACCGCAAAGAGGTTGTAGACAGTGATGAGATTGCCGACTGGATCACATTTGGAGACAATTATTCTTATTCACTGGATGATGAGAAAATTACAGAGTATGTACATCAGCTTGGCTTGAAATATGATACCTTTGGACTGAGCAGACAGTTTACCACACACAGCGGTCAGACTATCACGCTGAAAGGTGGAGACTATGGCTGGTGTATTAATAAGAAAAAAACGGTGGAGCAGTTAAAAGAACTGGTACTTGCAGGCGAAACTACGACTGTTGAACCAGTATATCTGTACAGCGGTATCTGCCGTGATACCAATGATATCGGTGGAATCTATATCGAAGTAAGCATTTCTGCACAGACGATGTGGATGTATAAAGACGGAGAATGCATTGTATCCACACCGGTTGTAACTGGAAATGTGGCTGCGGGACACAGCACTCCATCCGGCGGCGTGTGGGCCATTGATGCCAGAATGCCGAATTATACGCTGACTGGCCAGGATTACAATTCAGAAGTATCTTTCTGGCTTCCATTTAATGGAGATGTAGGTATTCATGATGCTTCCTGGAGAAGCGAATTTGGCGGTTCTATTTACAAGACTCGCGGTTCCCATGGATGTGTCAACACACCGTACAGTGCCATGAAGGTTATTTACGAGAATGCGAAAATCGGTTATCCGGTAGTTGTATACTAAAGCGAAAACTAAAATCAGATAACGGGAAACTTACATTTTTTGCTAAAAACCTGAATGGAAACAAAAATATTCCGTGTATGCTGTGGGAGTAAGGAGTAAAAAACGTGAAAGAGAAAGAAAAGAAAAAACGACACCCGGTGACGCTGATCATTTTCCTGATCGCATTGGCGGTGATGATTTTTGCACTGGTAAAACTTGTGGGAATCCGCAGGGATTATCAGGAATCGGAAGAGACATTTCAGACACTGGAAACAAAATATGTGGTAAATCCGGATGGAGGAACCGGTGCGCTCTGGCAGGATGGCACAAGAATCCAGTTTGAGGCACTTCAGAAAGAAAATCCGGATATCAGAGCGTGGCTGCGTTTTGATAATTACGATGATGTACATATCAGTTATCCGATTTTATATTCCGGTGATGATGAAAAATATCTGCGCAGTGATATTTATGGGAATTATCATATTGCGGGCTGCATTTTCCTGGAAGGATTGAATAATCCGGATTTTTCAGACTATCATTCCATTGTGTATGGACATAATATGCGGAATACGACGATGTTCGGAGATCTTAAGCGTTATAAAAACGACGAGGGATTCTATGAGAACAATCAGTATTTCAATATTTATACAGAGGATAAAGTGCTGCGTTATCAGATTTTTTCCTATTATGATGTAGATGAAAATGATGATATCTATACCGTGGGATACGGATCGGATGATGCATGGCAGGCGATGATCGACCGGATGGTGGCGGCCTCCATGAAAGATACCGGAATTCATCCGACGAAGGACCAGAAAATCGTGACGCTGTCTACTTGTAGTAAAGACGGAGAAACGAAGCGTTTCGTGGTTCATGGTGTACTGGTAAATGAAAACTTGATAAATGAATAATTTAATGATTTAAAGCAAAATCGGAGAAAATTTCCTCGGCTCGCTAGACGTTCACTACCCTCGTTTCACGGCGGTTTCATCGCGCTCGTTCTCGGCTCCTATAAAAGCTGGTCGCCTTCCACTCGCGCAAAACC
>CAVAFS010000036.1:0-5081 GCA_963587975.1 Bulleidia sp.
TCGAAGAACATATGCTCTGTACGGCAAAGTCCGATACCTTCTGCACCAAGCTCACGAGCTTTCTTAGCATCTGCCGGTGTATCAGCGTTTGTACGAACTTTTAATGTTCTGTATTTATCAGCCCAAGCCATAATTCTTCCGAACTCGCCGGCGATTGTAGCTTCAACTGTCGGGATTGCTCCGTCATAAATGCAGCCTGTAGAACCATCAAAGGAGATTACATCACCTTCATGATACTCTTTTCCTGCAAGTGTAAATTTCTTATTTTCTTCATCCATAATGATGTCGCCGCATCCGGATACACAGCAAGCACCCATACCACGGGCAACTACTGCTGCATGGGATGTCATACCACCACGAACTGTCAGGATACCCTGAGAAGCTTTCATACCCGTGATATCTTCCGGTGATGTCTCAAGGCGAACCAGAACAACTTTCTCGCCTCTTGCAGCCCATTCTACAGCATCATCAGCTGTGAATACGATTTTACCACAAGCAGCACCTGGAGCAGCACCCAGAGCTTTTGCGATCGGTGTAGCAGCTTTTAATGCAGCTGTATCGAATGTCGGGTGAAGCAGAGCATCAAGGTTACGCGGCTCGATCATAGCTACAGCCTCTTTCTCTGTTCTCATTCCCTCATCTACCAGATCACAAGCGATCTTTAATGCAGCCTGAGCTGTTCTCTTACCATTACGTGTCTGTAACATGTAAAGTTTTCTGTTTTCAACAGTAAACTCCATATCCTGCATATCTCTGTAATGATCTTCCAGAGTTTTGCAAACCTGAACGAACTGAGCATATGCCTCCGGGAATTCCTCTTCCATCTTAGCAATCGGCATCGGTGTACGAACACCAGCAACTACGTCCTCGCCCTGTGCGTTGATCAGGAACTCACCCATCAGTTTCTTCTCGCCTGTAGCCGGGTCACGGGTAAATGCAACACCTGTACCACAGTCATCACCCATATTACCAAATGCCATAGCCTGTACGTTTACAGCTGTACCCCAGCTATATGGGATATCGTTGTCACGACGGTAAACGTTTGCACGTGGGTTATCCCAGGAACGGAATACTGCTTTAACAGCTCCCATTAACTGCTCCTTCGGATCATCCGGGAAGTCCTGTCCGATTTTAGCTTTGTACTCAGCTTTGAACTGTCCAGCAAGCTCTTTTAAGTCTTCTGCTGTAAGTTCTACGTCATAAGTAACGCCTTTTTTCTCTTTCATCTCATCGATGAGCTGCTCGAAATATTTTTTGCCAACTTCCATAACAACGTCGGAATACATCTGAATAAATCTACGATAGCAATCCCATGCCCAACGCGGATTTCCGGATTTCTCTGCTAATACCTCAACTACTGTCTCATTCAGACCAAGGTTTAAGATGGTATCCATCATACCCGGCATAGAAGCTCTTGCACCAGAACGAACTGATACGAGCAATGGATTCTCCTTGTCACCGAATTTTTTACCAGTAATTTCTTCCATCTTACCAATGTACTCGTTGATCTGTCCCTGAATCTCATCATTAATTTCACGGCCATCCTCGTAGTACTGTGTACAAGCCTCTGTAGTAATAGTGAAGCCCTGTGGTACCGGAAGTCCAAGACCTGTCATCTCAGCAAGGTTTGCACCTTTACCTCCAAGAAGTTCGCGCATGCTGGCGTTACCTTCGCTAAATAAGTACACCCATTTTGCCATTTCTAATTCCTCCTAAAATATACATTGTGTTTTGCAAGCAGATAGAGTTCTGCTGTTTTTAGCAATTTTTCACATTTCGTTTCGCGTTTTTCCCGAAACTTCGTCTATATTTTACCACAAATTTTCCAGATTTCAACCTTTTTTGTGAAATTTCTAACGAAACACTTACCTTTTTTTCACTACCCCACAAGTTGGTGACTATCCGCTCATTTTTCGGTTATTTTCGACTATCGTGCATGATATATTTTACCTGTTCTACCATTTTCCTGCCGATTGTATATCCTCTATTTTAGCATTACTTATGGCATGATCTTCATCTATAATCTACGCTTATTTTTCACCTAGGCGTTTTCTTTTTTCTCACGGAGAAGCTGCATGCCGATGACAAGAATCAGACCTACCAGGCAGGCTCCCACATTGAAGTTATGCAGACTCATTGCTTCCTGCGGTACAGATAAGGTAGTCGGTCCCTGTACGATTGCGTAAAAAGATCCGATCATCATACCAAGGATCAGATAAACCATCTGCGGGCGATATTTTTCCAGGCAAACCTGAATTCCTTTTACTACAAATACAACGCCTGCCAGAATACCACAGCCAAAGATCAGCAGACTTGGGAAATAAGAAAAATCCATTCCCATCAGTCCACGTACTGCTGAGATTACCGGAATGTATGCCCCGAAAATCAAAAGCAGTGTGGAACCGGAAATACCCGGCAGAAACATTGCAGAAATCGCTACCATACCGATCAGGAACAGTTTAATACCAAGTCCAAGAGAAAAATGTCCCAGATTCATGGTACCGGTGCCGACTTTTCCATTTAGCCAGGTGATACCTGCAACGATCACGATGCCAATGATACAGAATAAAATGCCTTTTTTCACTTCGCGGAAACTGCTCTTCTCCTCCCGCATGATCAACGGGATCGCACCTGCGATAAATCCGATAAATAATGAGCTTACTACGTAAATGTGGCTTTCAAAAATTGCTGACAATGCCACAACTGCCAGACCCATACCAATGATCCAGCCAATTCCAAGTTTGATCAGATACTTCAATGCCTCTTTTTTCTCTGCTGCTTTTCCAAATACAAACTTATGAATGGAACCGATGAAATGGTCATAAAATCCCATGATAAATGCAACGGTTCCACCGGATACTCCCGGCACGCTGTCTGCCAGTGCCATACAAAAACCACTGATTCCTTCTTTTATCATATCAAAAACCTCCTGTATGTTTGATCTGTGGTTATCTTAGCAAACCACTTTAAACAGACAGAAGGTTTCTTTCTAAACAAATGTTAAATTTTCTATTACCGGTTCAGCCGATAGCCCGCACCCCAGACTGTCTCCAGGATCTTCGGGTTTTTGCAGTCATCCTCAATTTTTTCCCGGATACGGTTAATATGCACCATGACCGTGGCGCTGTCACCAATATAATCATAGCCCCAGATTTTTTCAAACAACTGTTCCTTGGAAAATACGATGTCCGGGTGCATGGCAAGGAATTTCAGCAGTTCAAACTCCCGGTTTGGAAAACGGATTTCCTTATCTCCTTTATATACTTTCCAGCTGTTTACCAGAATCCGCAGGTCGTGAATTCGGATTTCCTCCGGTGCCTCTGTTTCCTGTGCCGGCTGTTTTTTCTGTATCCGCTCATACTGACGCAGATTTGCGTTTACCCGCGCCACAAGTTCTGCCGGATCAAAAGGTTTGGAAATATAATCATCCGCGCCAAGTCCCAGTCCCCGGATTTTGTCAATGGATTCCGTCCGGGCCGTAACCATCAGAATCGGAATGTCAATCTGATCCCGGACTTCCTTGCAAATATCATACCCACTTTTGCCGGGAAGCATCAGGTCCAGCAGCATCAGGTCAAAATGTTCCTTCGCCAGCACATCTGCCACCGCATTGCCGTCCGTCACAATTTTTGTTTCATAGCCCGCGGATTCCAGATAAGTTTCCTCTATCATACTGATATCCGCATCGTCTTCCACGATCAAAATTTTTTTATTTGACATTTTTCCGCCCCTTTCTACGCTTTTGCTTCCGGCAATGCCAGATGAACCACAAATCCGTCCGCATTTTCTGCAGATACGGTTCCTTTCATTGCCTCCATCAGATGTTTTACAATGTATAAGCCAAGGCCATTTCCCTCTTTTTTGTTCCGGGACTCATCTGCCCGGTAAAATTCATCAAAAATATACGGTAATTTATCCTCCGGCACACCCACACCATTATCTTTGATATCCAGATATACCGTTCCGTCTTCTGTCCGCAGAGACAATGCCATGCACAAAGGACTCCGCTCAGCATACTTTCTGCTGTTTTCCAGCAAATTGTCAAGAATCCGCTGAAACTGTTCCGGATCAATCTCTACCTCCGCTGCCAGTTCTTCTGTATCAAATACAATGCGTTCCTGTGCCGGATCTGACAGTTCCCGTTTTGCATTAACATACTGATGCAAAAAACTGCACAGATCGATCCGTTGCATCGATACCGGCATATTTCCCGTTTCTACTTTTGACAGATAAAAAAGCTGGTTCAGCAGTACATCCATGTCTCCGGATCTGCGATAAGCCGCCTGCAAAAATTTATTCTGCAATTCCGGCGTTGCTGCCACGCCATCCATCAGTCCCTTAATCGTTCCACGGATTGCCGTCAGCGGAGTACGCAGATCGTGGGAAATTCCGGCGATCATATCGGTTCTCGCCTTTTCATATTTGCGATTTTTCTCCTGTTCCTGCAAAATATGCTGCTGCATTTCGTTAAAAGTCTCACAGACTTCTTCAAATTCCTGTTCACCAACGTAGATAATGTCCTGTCCCAGATCATTGTTTTTGATCCGTTTCGCTCCATCGGACAGTGCATCCAATGGCTCCATGATCCGACCGGTCAGTCGTTTCGTAAAAAATTGGCTCACCAGAATCAGGGCAACAATACACAACCCTCCATCTGCTGCAAACAGTAACACAAACTGATGTTTGTGCACCGTAAAATCTTTCAGATAATCTTTTAATACCTCTTCCTCTACGATGGGTTCCATCATTGCTTTAAATTCCGTTTCCACCGATTCCGCATAAATTTTGATCACCAGCATATTAATCGCAAAAAACAATACTAATATGATCAGAACCATCCATGCATTGGAACGGAAAATCCGCCGCCGTACCGTATCTTTTTTTGTCATATATGTTCACCCCATTTTTCTGTAATTGTCAGACTGCTCCATATTTCTGCATTTATTATAACGTAGACTCCATAACAAACAAAGGAGAAAGTTTTAAACAAATCCTAAACAAACATTTTGAAAGAAAAAATCCCATTGTTTCTTAAATAAATACCAAAAGTAAATATTAAAAACAATGGGATTTCTATATAT
>CAVAFS010000037.1:0-2327 GCA_963587975.1 Bulleidia sp.
CCTGCCATATAATAATCTCAACAAAATAAACAAAACAAATGCAAAGAAAAAATGGAGGTATCAAAAATGAGAGAAGTAGTAATTGTGGACGGAACAAGAACCGCATTTGGACGCATGGGTGGTGCGCTTCGCGTATTTACACCAACGGAACTTGCAGCAAAGGCAATCAAGGGGTTATGTGAAAAAACAAAAATTCTGGAAAAAGGAAAAGTGGATGCGGTATTTGCAGGCAGTGCTTTTGGTGATGTGAATACACACAACTTCGCACGATACGCATCTCTGATGGCAGGACTTCCTTATGAGACAAGCGCAACCTTTATGGAAATGCAGTGTGGATCTTCCATCGCATGTATCAATAATGCTGCATTACAGATTCAGGCAGGATTAATTGATACTGCAATTTGCGGTGGCGCAGAGGCACATAGTCAGAAATATGCAAAGTTTCCTACTACGGTAACACCTTATAAAGGAATTGTTCCGGCAGCGGCACCGGTAAGACTTGCACCGACAGAGGAAGATGATCTGTCCATGATTGAAATTTCCGATCGAATGGCTGAAAAATGGAATGTAACAAGAGAAGAATGTGATGCATTTGCATTGAGAAGTCAGCAGCGTGCGGCAACTGCAGTGGAAAAAGGATATTTTGAGGATGAAATACTTCCAATTGAAGTAAAGTACAGTAAAAAAGACGCTCCAGTGATTATAGATAAGGATGAGCATTTACGTCCAAACACAAATGCGGAAGGGCTGGCAAAATTAAGAAGCATACGTCAGGGTGGCGTTACTACGGCTGGGAATGCATCTGGAATGAATGATGGAGCAGCATTTGTATTACTAATGAGTGCAGATAAGGCAAAAGAACTTGGTTATAAACCGATTGCAAAATGGATTGGCGGCATCGATGTAGGTGTAGATCCGAAATATATGGGAATCGGTCCTGCATATTCTAATATGAAACTTTTACAGAGACATGGATTAAAAGTATCTGATATTGATGTATATGAGTGCAATGAAGCGTTCGCAGCACAGAATCTGAGTGTAATCCGTCAGATGGAAGAAATGTCTGGTGAGAAGATCAATATGGATAACTGGAATCCAAACGGTGGAGCAATCGCATTTGGACATCCAAACGGAGCTTCCGGAGCACGTATCTGCATTTTCACAATGTAAGAACTGGCAAGAAGAGGTGCAAAATATGGTATGTTTTCTTCCTGTTGTGGTGGTGGACTTGGAGTTTCTGCACTGATTGAAAACATGCAGTAGTAATAAATGGAGGAGAATAGAACGATGAAAGAAATTAAAAATGTATTTATAATCGGATCAGGCGCAATGGGAAGTGGTATTGCTCAGACTGCTGCACAAAATGGTTTTACGGTAACCGTAAATGATATCAGCAAAGAAAAGCTTGATAAGGCGCAGAAATCCATTGAAAAACGTCTTGCAAGAAATGTAGAAAAAGGAAAAATTACGGAAGCAGAAAAAGAGGACATTATTGGCAGATTGTCATATAGCGAGATGTATGACAACGTAAAAACATCAGACCTTGTGATCGAGGCAGCATCTGAAAATATCAATGTAAAAAAAGCAATTTTCCAGAAAGTATGTGAAACAGCTCCAGATGATGCGATTCTAGCGACGAATACATCCTCAATTTCAATTACAGATTTGTCACAGGTGATTACAAAACCGGAAAGATTTATCGGAATGCATTTCTTTAATCCGGTGCCGGTAATGAAGCTACTGGAAATTGTAAAAGGATATAATACTTCAGAAGAAACAATTGAAACAGTAAAAGCGATTGGAGCTCAGTTGAAAAAAGAATGTATTGTATCTGCCGACAGCGCAGGATTTATTGTAAACAGACTGCTTGATCCTATGATCAATGAGGCTTTTGATCTGGTGGAACGCGGTGTGGGCACACCGGAAGATATTGATAAAGGCTGCCGCTATGGATTGAACTGGCCAATGGGACCGTGTGAGTTGATCGATATGGCCGGAATTGATATCGAGCTGGCTGTTATGGAAACGATTTATGCAGATACCGGGGATCCAAGATATCGTCCGTCACCATTATTGAGAAGAATGGTTCAGGCAGGCAGACTTGGAAGAAAAACCGGCAAAGGATTTTACGATTATACAGACAAATAGCAGGTAGAGGGGGGATGAATCCATGGAACAGATGACATCAAAACAGATGCTGGCAGAGATATCAAAAACACATTATGAAAATGCCAGAAAAGCGAAAGCAGAGGGACGTCCGGTTGTGTGGTCAACATCAATCGCTCCACAGGAAATCATGGAAGCGATGGGACTGACCGTAGTATATC
>CAVAFS010000038.1:0-5194 GCA_963587975.1 Bulleidia sp.
AAACTGTCTACCTTTAAAATATCTTCATTAACGGCCACGCCGTCTGTCTTAATCTTTTCTTCCAGTAACTGCATGATATTCCTCCACTGTGTTTTCACCGAATCATTCGGTTAATATAATTTAAAGTCATTATAGCACATATTTTTTACATTAAAAAGCCTATTACGAAAAAATTCTTTACAGAAAAAAGCTGTTGTGAAATAATGTTGCGTATGAACATTACAATTTATACTGTAGGAAAAATCAAAGAAAAATTTTACCGGCAGGCTATTGAGGAATATGAAAAGCGCCTGAGCCGGTACTGTAAACTGAAAATCGTGGAAGTGGCGGATGAGAAGACACCGGATCATGCCAGTGAATTACAAAATCAGCAGATCAAAGAAAAGGAAGGAGAACGACTGCTGAAACAGATGAAAGACGGCAGTTTTATCATTGCGCTGGCCATTCAGGGTAAAAAAATGGACTCTGTTGTTTTTTCGGAAAAAATAGATGCGCTGGGGCTTCATGGAGTCAGTGACATTGGATTTGTCATTGGCGGATCTCTGGGACTTTCAGATGCGGTGCTGAGCCGTGCAGACATGCTGCTCAGCTTTTCGGACATGACGTTTCCGCATCAGCTCATGCGCGTGATCCTGTTAGAACAGGTGTATCGGGCTTATCGGATCAGCTGCAAAGAGCCATATCACAAATAAAAATACAAATGTAAAAGCAGTGTTATCTGTGAAAATATAATAATGTAAAAACAGAGTTGCAGTAAAAAATTGGAATCGCAATCAGAAGTTATAAGGTACCGGCTTCTTCATATAATGATGGTATGAAGAGAAAAAGCAAAAACATGGCGGATCAGATGTCGAAACGTCTGGAACTGCCAAAAGATCTGATGTTTGGGGCGGCCATCATCACCATTACCGGCAGAAGTGATCTGATGGTGGAAAATTATAAAGGCATTTTAGAATACCGGCAGGATAAGATCCGGCTTTCCCTGAAACAGGGACAGGTGGAAATCACAGGCGAACAGTTAAAAATCGAATATTACACCAGTGAAGATATGCGAATCACAGGAAGAATCGACCGAGTGGAATATGGCATGTGAGGAGACGCGTATTGTGCTGAAAGTAATCAAATTTTTTCGGGGATATCTGTATGTATGGCTGACCGGATATTCGCCGGAGCGCTTTTTTAACCTTTGTGGTAATGCGGGAATCGTTCTGTGGGACATTGAACCGGAGGATGACGGCTATCATTTTTGTATCAGCCTTCAGGCTTTTCGCAGGCTTCGTCCGATGCTGCGAAAAAGCGGGACACGGATTCGGATCGAAAAGAGGATCGGTCTGCCGTTTGTGAGTTTTCGTTATCGGCATCACCGCTTTTTCCTGGTGGGGCTGGCTTCATTATTTGTGGTGCTGTTTGCCATGTCGCGGTTTATCTGGATGGTGGATGTGTCCGGGAACAGTCATTATTCGACACAGGTGCTGACGGATTATCTGCAGCAGGGAGGGATTGGATATGGCACGCTCAAAAGCAGTATTGACTGTGAAGAGGCTGAACTGCTGTTACGGGATCATTTCCCGGACATTATCTGGGTTTCTGTCCGTATGGCTGGAACCAGACTGTATCTGGAAGTGCAGGAACAGCTGCCGGGAGCTGAGACAGAGCGGCAGGAAACACAGATGAATGCTACGGATCTGCTGGCAGATGTGTCTGGAACGGTAGATTCCATTGTGGTGCGCCGTGGAACGCCGCTGGTGCAAAAAGGCGATGTGGTGGAAGAAGGTACTCCATTGGTCAGCGGTCAGTTGAAACTGGAGGATGACAGCGGAGAACCGATGGCCTATGAGTATTGCAATGCAGATGCGGATGTATACATTCGTACTACACTTCCTTTTGAAACAACATTTCCATCAGAAAAAACAGTGTATCAGAAGACCGGGAAGCGCAGATTTGGGGTTGTACTTGTATTTGGTGATCATCAGCTTTCCGTTTTTGACCGCCAGACCAGGGGATTTCTTGTATGCAGCAGTTATCAATATCCATGTATCGGCAGGGACTTTTATCTTCCGATACAGGTGATCTGGCGTGCAAAAGAATCATATACAGAAGAAAAGGTACCTTACAGTGAATCAGAGATCAAGGGTCTGGCAGCGGCAAAGGTCACAGATTATTGTAAGAAATTGGAAGAAAAAGGTATTCAAATATCAGGGAAAAGTGTTATTATTAAAACGACTGACACGGAAAATTCCGTGCAGGGGTCTCTGGAGGCTGTTGTGAAGGCAACCTGCCGGACAGAGACGGAAAAGATGACAAGACAGGAAGGAACTGGCACATATGGAATTGACACAACAGATGTTGGACATTCCGATTGAACATATGTCAAATGTATTCGGAAAGTTCGATGCCTGGTTAAAACAGATTGAAAAATATCTGCAGGTTACGATGGTAGTGCGCGATGGCAACTTAAAGATCATGGGAAATGACAGCAACGTGGAAAAAGCGTGTGCGGTCATGAATGAACTGATCGGCATGTCAAAGCGTGGAAATGATATTACAGAACAGACGGTGACTTATGCACTGGAGATGTGTGGATGTACGAAAAATCATCCTCTTTTGGAGGCGGACAGTGAGATCATCTGCCATACCGTGCAGGGAAAACCGGTAAAACCAAAGACACTGGGACAAAAAGATTATGTGGATCAGATCCGCAATAAAATGATCGTATTTGGAATCGGCCCTGCGGGAACCGGTAAAACCTATCTGGCCATGGCCATGGCGATCACTGCTTTTAAAAACGAAGAGGTAAGCAGGATCATATTGACGCGTCCGGCCATTGAAGCAGGCGAAAAACTCGGATTTTTGCCGGGAGATCTGCAAAGTAAGATCGATCCGTACCTGCGTCCTCTGTACGATGCGCTGTATCAGATCATGGGAGCCGAAAGCTTTATCAAAAATCAGGAAAAAGGTCTGATCGAGGTTGCACCGTTAGCATACATGCGTGGACGTACGCTGGATAATGCATTTATCATTCTGGATGAAGCGCAGAATACGACGCCGGCGCAGATGAAAATGTTTCTGACCCGAATCGGTTTTGGATCAAAAGTTGTCGTCACTGGTGATGCATCCCAGAAGGATCTGGCGCCTGGAGCAAAATCCGGTCTGGATGTGGCCATGAGAGTATTGAAAAATGTGGACGATATCGCTTTTTGCAAATTGACCAGTCAGGATGTCGTGCGTCATCCATTGGTACAGAAGATCGTAAAAGCATACGATGAATATGAGAGTGCACAGCTGAAAAAAGAACGTTCCACGCGTTCCGGCAAGAAAGAAAGCAGAGGAAGACGAAATGACAATTAATATTATCTGTGAGACGACACCGGGTTTTTCCTTTCATTATAAAAAACTGGCAGAAGACGTGATCGAGCAGTCATTGGATACAGAGGGCTTCCCTTATGAGGCAGAAGTGAATCTGACACTGGTGGATGAGGAGCGGATCCATGAGATCAATCTGGATATGAGACAGATCGATGCGCCGACAGATGTACTGTCATTTCCGATGATCGCATACGAATACCCGGCTGATTTTGATGGAGTAGATGAGCAGCTGGATGACTGTGTCAACCCGGATACGGGGGAAGTATTGCTTGGAGATATCGTGATCTCCATGCAGATAGTCTATCAGCAGGCTGAGGAGTATGGACATAGTGTGAAACGGGAATACGCATTTCTGATCACCCACAGTATGCTTCATCTGATGGGATATGACCACATGGTGCCGGAAGATGCCGAACTGATGGAAGCACATCAGAGAAAAATCCTGGATACCATGGGAATTACGAGATAAAATGGGGGCTTTACGTCTGCTTATTACCACAGATAAGAAAAAAGGAGAGTAAAATTATGAAAAAAGCACTTGCTATGTTACTGGTTGGGGTGTTATCCTTATCAATGCTGACCGCATGCGGAAAAGAAGAAACGACACCGGAATTGTCACAGCCGGCGGAGGAGACATCCGTAAGCGAAGCAGAACCTGAGGTTCAGGAACCGACGGTGCCGGAAGGAATGGCACGC
Source organism: Bulleidia sp. (assembly GCA_963587975.1). GTDB lineage: Bacteria > Bacillota > Clostridia > Lachnospirales > Lachnospiraceae > Eubacterium_I. Next base: position 4,063 of record CAVAFS010000038.1, read on the forward strand.
AGTTACCTGACAGGTGAATGGATTGATGAGGCAATCGCAGCGCAGCGTCCGCTGGCGGTAATGCTCGGTAATACAAAAGTTGCTACACCGCAATATGGCATTACAGATGCGGATATCGTGTATGAAGCTGCAGTAGAAGGTCAGGAGACACGTCTGATGGCGATTTTCCAGGATTACGCAAATCTGGAAAAAGTTATGTCCATTCGAAGCTGTCGGCATTATTATGTGCATTGGGCACTGGAGTTTGATGCTATTTATGCACACTACGGTCAGTCTAAATATGCCATTGATCTTTTGAATGAGGATTATGTCGACAATCTGAGTGGATTGGACGGCGGTGTGGAGAACGTTATGTATCACCGTGATTCCAACCGAAAAGCACCTCATAATGCGTATACAGATGGTGAGGGCATTGTGGCAGGTATTGCATTTAAAGGATACCGGACACAGCATGAGGCAGATTATACCGGACATTATCAGTTTGTGGAAGATGACAATACACAGCTTTATCTGGACAATGGACAGTCGGCTGCTGTGGTAGAACCGGGATATCTGGTAAATAAACCGTGGTTTGTCTACGACAGTGAGACAGGTCTGTACAAACGTTTCCAGAACGGAGAAGCTCAGACAGACGGAAACAACGGCAAACAGGTGGAAGTAAAGAACATCATTATCCAGACCTGCGGATGGAACAGAATGAGCAGTGAGGATGAATATCTGAATATGGAGACCATGGCGGGCGGTTCCGGCTATTATGTTACAAATGGTACTGCAATCCCGATTACATGGAAAAAGGATTCTTTGCAGTCTCCGACGAGATATTATGATGAAAGCGGATCTGAGATCCGATTAAATCAGGGAAAAACATGGGTATGTGTGACCGAAGATACCTATGCAGATAAGATCGCTTTTTATGCAAGCGAGGAAGAGTATGCAAACAGATAAGCTGCTCAGAAAATGCTGCGTTTTCCTGAAAGCAGGAAAAGAGGTTATTATATGAGTAAGAAGAAAAATGATACAAGTTTTTTGGTACAGGGATCGATTCTGGCAATCGCATCCTTGGTCAGCAGGGTCATTGGTCTTGTTTACCGAATTCCGCTGACTGCGATCATTGGTGATCATGGAAATGATT
>CAVAFS010000039.1:0-4445 GCA_963587975.1 Bulleidia sp.
CATATATGGTTAAGTTGTTCTCCTATTTTTGATAGTATGAGCAGCTGGTCTGTAAAGAAAGTGAGTGGGGAATATGACTGAGTTATTAGTGAAAATTTTTGTAAAAAACAGCGAAGACACAAAGGATGCAAAGGTTCGTCTGGCCTACGGAAATCTGGCAGGAATTGTGGGGATTCTGTGCAATGTATTATTGTTTGTGGGAAAATATCTGATCGGAACGTTATTCGGATCCATCGCAATTGCAGCAGATGCGGTGAACAACTTAAGTGATGCGTCCAGTAATATTGTAAGTCTGCTTGGCTTTAAACTGGGATCAAAAAAAGCAGATGAGGAGCATCCCTTTGGTCATGCGCGGTATGAGTATCTGGCAGGACTTGTGGTTTGTGTCATCATCGTGGCCATTGGACTGTCTCTGGCAAAAGAAAGTATTTTGAAAGTGATTCATCCGTCAGAGGTGGATTGCAATGTACTGATGATCGTTGTTTTGCTTGTTTCTATCGGTGTGAAACTGTGGATGAGTATTTTTAATAAGAAAATCGGTACGAGAATTGAATCCGATACACTGATTGCAACGGCGGCCGACAGCAGAAATGATGTGATTTCTACGTCAGCGGTTGTTGTTTCCACGATTTTATGTAAGGTGACTGGATTCAATATTATTGATGGAATCGCTGGTATCGGTGTGGCTGTATTTATTTTGTACAGTGGTATTGGTCTGATCAAAGAAACCTTAAGTCCGCTGCTTGGAAAGGTGCCAGCCGCAGAATTTGTCAATCATATTACGGAGAAAATTCAGTCCTATCCGGGTGTGATCGGAGTGCACGATCTGATGATCCATGATTACGGTCCGGGCAATTTATTTGCCACGGTGCATGTGGAATTTCCGGCAGAAACGCCAGTTATTGAGGCGCATGAAGTCATGGATGAGATCGAGCGTGACTTTCAGGAACAGGAGCACATGATTTTGACAATTCACTATGATCCGATCGTGGAAGAAAGTGAGGAAGTGGCAGAAATTAGAACGTTTATCAGTCAGGCGGCAAAGGAGTTTGATGAGAGGCTTTCTATTCATGAAGTTCGTCTGGTTCCGGAAAATGAGTCTAGCAATGTGATTTTTGACTGCGTGAAACCGGCAGGATTTAAAATCAGCGACAGTGAGATTTCATCCTATCTGCAGAAGCGGGTGACAGAATGGAATCCGCGCTATCGCTGTGTGATCAAAGTAGAGCAGAGTTATGTTTAAACGATTGACTGACAGATATGTTTATAAGTATCTGTCAGTTTTTGCATGCAAAAAACATAAGAATCATTGACGAAAAGTGCCAAATCTGGTTACATTAGAAGCATATGAAAATGCTGCATATAGTTTGCAAAGCGGAATAGAGGAATAGATTATTCTGTGCATCTCGCAGAAAGAACGGCGTGGGTATGTTTGAATTATTTTGCAGCAGAACAGGAGAAGGAGGACGCCGTAAAATGGCAATCCATGTAAAAAGCGAAATAGGAAAACTGAAAAAAGTTATGCTTCACAGACCGGGGCAGGAGCTGGAGCATCTGGTTCCGGAAGATCTGGAACGGCTTTTATTTGATGATATTCCTTACTTAAAAACCGCGAAAATCGAGCATGATATGTTTGCGGAAATCATGCGGGGACAGGGTGTAGAAGTGGTATATCTGGAGGATCTGACGGCAGATGTACTGAAAAATCCGGAGAAAAAAGAGCAGTTTGTCCGTGAATTTATCGCAGAGGGCGGTGCTTCCGCAGCGAAAGTTCGTGACCAGTTGTACGAATATCTTATGAATATTTCGGATGAAAAGGAACTGGTGTTAAAGACCATGTCCGGAATCCGGGCATCTGAATTAAATGTAAAAATGAGTTGTCCGTTAGTGAGTCTGGTGAAAAAAGAAAGTCAGTTTTTACTTGATCCAATTCCGAATCTTTATTTTACCAGAGATCCCTTTGCATGCATCGGAAATGGAGTAAGTCTGAACCGCATGTATTCACGGACCAGAAGAAGGGAAACACTTTACGGAAAATACATTTTAAAATATCATCAGGATTTTGCAGGAAAAGTGCCATTTTACTATGATCGGGATATGGATTTTTCTATTGAAGGCGGAGATATCCTGAACCTGAGCAGTAAAGTGCTTGCCATTGGAATCTCCCAGCGTACGACACCGGAAGCTATTGAACTTCTGGCGCAGAATATATTTGCGGATGAAACCTCAGAAATTGAGACGATTATTGCACTGGACATTCCATCCGTCCGTGCTTTTATGCATCTGGATACGGTATGCACGCAGGTGGATTATGATAAATTCACGATTCATCCGGGTATCATGCAGACGCTGCGTATTTTTGAAATCAAACCGGGAAATCAGAACGGGCAGCTGAAAGTAACGGAGTCCGATGCGATGCTTTCTGATATCCTTGCAAAATATCTGGAACTGGATAAAGTGACCCTGATCAAGTGTGGTGGAAAAGACCGCATTGCTTCTGAGCGTGAGCAGTGGAACGATGGTTCCAACACCCTTTGTATCGAGCCTGGAAAAGTTGTTGTATATGACAGAAATTATGTGACAAATGAGATTCTGCGTCAGCATGGCATTGAAGTGTTGGAAATGGCAAGCTCGGAGCTATCCAGAGGACGTGGAGGCCCACGGTGTATGAGTATGCCGTTGGAGCGGGAAGATATTTAGATGTGCAGTAATTCAGAGAAGAATATGTCAGCTTATGCTGCCTGGAATCACGCACGAAGTCTCCCGTATGTTTAACTTGATTATAAGCATGATTTCTAAATAATATAATTAGAAAGCCATTCACATTTCTTTTTGTTTGAGCTATGATAAACATATCTATGAGAAAACATCAGAGAAGTGGATGGTTTTCTTTTTTACAGGATGATAAAGATGCGTAAAAGAATGAAATACACATTTTTGCTATCATCTTGTATCTAACATGACTCACAGAGAAGATGAGGAGTAAAAAATGATCAGAGAAATTAACGTAAAAGAATTAACCGACAACATCAGCGAGATGTGTATACAGGCAAATCATTACCTGTCACCGGATATGGATGCCTGCATGAAACAGGCCGTTGAGACAGAAAAATCAGAGCTTGGCAAAAAAATCCTGAATCAGCTGCAGGAAAATCTGGAAATTGCAGACAAAGAGATGATTCCAATCTGTCAGGATACCGGAATGGCCGTTATTTTTATGGAGATCGGACAGGACGTACATTTTGTGGGCGGCGATTTTGAGGAAGCGGTCAACGAAGGTGTCCGCCATGGTTATGTGGACGGTTATCTGAGAAAATCCGTGGTAAAAGATCCGCTGATCCGTGAAAATACAAAAGATAATACACCGGCAATTCTTCATACAAAAATCGTTCCGGGTGATAAAGTAAAAATCACCATTGCACCGAAAGGATTCGGCAGTGAAAATATGAGCCGTATTTTTATGCTGAAACCGGCAGACGGTATCGAAGGCGTAAAAAATGCGATTCTGACCGCAGTCAAGGATGCAGGTCCAAATGCCTGTCCGCCAATGGTTGTGGGCGTAGGAATTGGTGGAACATTTGAAAAATGTGCCCTGCTTGCAAAACAGGCACTGACCAGACCGGTAAATGAGCACTCCGACATTCCATATGTCAAAGAAATGGAAGAAGAAATGCTGACAAAGATCAATCATCTCGGTATCGGACCGGGTGGACTTGGCGGCACAACCACAGCGCTGGCAGTCAACATCAACACTTATCCGACCCATATCGCAGGACTTCCTGTGGCAATCAATATCTGCTGTCATGTAAACAGACATGCGGTAAGAGAACTGTAGGACAGGAGGAAAATATCATGGATAAACATATACATACACCGATTACAGAAGAAATCACCGCTGACTTAAAAGCTGGCGATTACGTTTATATCACAGGCACACTTTACGTAGCCAGAGATGCTGCACACAAACGCATGATGGAAGTATTAGATGAAGGAAAAGAACTTCCAATCGACATCAAAGACTGCACGATTTATTACATGGGACCATCTCCGGCCAGAGAAGGACGCCCGATTGGTTCCGCAGGTCCGACTACCGCAAGCCGTATGGATAAATACGCTCCGCGTCTGCTGGATTTGGGCGAAAAAGCCATGATCGGAAAAGGCAAACGTACCAAAGAAGTCATTGATGCAGTCATCCGAAACAAAGCTGTTTACTTCGCGGCCATCGGTGGCGCAGGCGCATTGCTTTCCAAATGTATCAAAAAATCAGAGATCGTCTGCTACGAAGACCTTGGTGCAGAGGCAATCCGCAAGATTGAAGTCGAAGATTTTCCGGTTATCGTAGTTGTAGACTCCGAAGGAAACAATCTGTATGAGACTGCAATCAAAGAATTTGCGGTAGAAGATTAATCGTTATAATTTAATTTTAAAAGATGATGAAATAAAGG
>CAVAFS010000040.1:0-5295 GCA_963587975.1 Bulleidia sp.
ACGCTGAGCATCGTTGAAGTATGCAGGAACTGTAATAACAGCCTCAGATACTTTCTCGCCTAAATAGTTCTCAGCATCTGCTTTTAATTTCTGAAGGATCATTGCGGAAATCTCCTGCGGAGAATATTTCTTTCCGTCAATCTCTTTCTTGTAATCTGTACCCATCTCTCTCTTGATAGAGGAGATTGTTTTCTCTGCGTTTGTAACAGCCTGACGTTTTGCCGGTTCACCAACCAGTCTCTCACCTGTTTTTGTGAAAGCTACTACTGATGGTGTTGTTCTTGCTCCTTCTGTATTTGCTACAACTACCGGTTTACCACCTTCCATAACTGCTACACAGCTATTTGTTGTTCCTAAGTCGATACCAATAATCTTGCTCATAATCGTGTCCTCCTATATATTGTTTCCTGAATTAACTTATTTTTATATTTAACGAATAATCGTTAATGACTATCTTAATTAGCTACTTTTACCATGCTGTGGCGAACCACGGAATCACGGTATGTGTAACCTTTCTGGAATTCCTCGGCAATGATATTCTCGCCAAACTCCTCATCCTCAACATGCATTACTGCGTTGTGCAGATTCGGATCAAATTCCTGACCAACCGCTTCGATTGGTTTTACTCCTGCTTCCTCCAGCATGGTCATCATCTGTTTGTAGATTTTTTCCATACCTTCCACGAAAGGAGTTCCTTTTTCTTCCTCGGTGACAGCTGCCAGACCACGTTCGAAGTTATCCACAACCGGAAGTATTTTTTCTACGATACTTTTTGCACCGGTCTCAAACATCTGTGTCTTTTCTTTCTCTGTTCTCTTACGGAAGTTATCGAACTCAGCCATCTGTCTTCTGACTCTGTCTGTAAGTTCTTCGATTTTCTCATCTTTTTTATCTTTCTTCTCTTTCTTTTTGAAAAAAGATCCTTTTTCTTTCTCAGCTTCCGGTTCTTCTGCTGCAGCCTCTTCGGCTTCCTCTACAGTTTCTTCCTCTGCTGCATCATTTATTTCTTCATTTTCTAAAATTTCTTCTTCCATTTCTTCCGGGCTGATGTTTTTGCTCTCTGCCATCGAAATCCCACCTTTCCGCTTTCATCATTTCTCAATGACTACTCATCTGTCTTTTTAAATATGTCATCCAGCTGAACCTTTAAGGTCCGCAGGTTGTCAACTACTTTTTCGTAATCCATACGTTTCGGTCCGACGATTCCGACGGTTCCGCGGATTCCTTTTCCCAGATCGTAAGTGGCCGTTACCACGCTGCAATCTTTCATTCCCTGCATCGGGCTTTCGTTTCCGATATATACCTGAATGCCGGTTCCCGGATTACCATTTTCTTTGTCAGCTGTGAACAGGTCTTTGAACTCCTGTTTTTCTTCAAATGCACTGATCAGCTCGCTGGCCCGTTCAGAATCACTCAACTCCGGATATTTGAAGATATTTGTTGCTCCGCTGGTATAGATCTCAAGGTCTTCATCTTCCTGAATGGCCTGAGCAACTGCATCCAGCACATCGCTTACCATGGCACTGTGAATACCCGCCTGCTCTTTCAATCTGGAAATGGTTCCAAGATTGATATCCTCAAGGGCAAGACCATTTAAACTTCCATTCAGTAAAATGTTTAACTTTAACATTGTTTCCTGATCCGGTGTCTCCTCTGTACGGATGATCTTGTTCTTTACGATGTTGCCATCCAGCATGATCGTTGCCAGAACCTGTTCCTCATCCACGGTGGAAAGCTGAATGAATTTCACTTTTCCGTGATGGGTCTGCGGTGCGGATACTACTGTCGCATAATTGGTATTTGCTGCCAGCATCTTTGCAATCTGTTTTAATACAAATTCCATACGCTCCGTTTTCTCGATCACAAATTCCTTCATATCGGAAATCTCATGATCCTTTTCTTCCATCAGGTGATCCACATAAAATCGATAACCCTTATCTGATGGAATACGTCCTGCCGAAGTATGCGGCTGAACAATGTATCCAAGTTCCTCCAGATCTGACATCTCATTACGGATCGTTGCAGAACTGAGATTCAGATCAGACGCTTTCGCGATGGTTCTGGAACCAACCGGCTCACCCGTTTCCAGATAAGTCTGAATGATTGCATGTAAAATTTTCGTTTTTCTTTCGTCCAATCCTTCGCTCATGTGTTTCATGCTCCTGTAATTGATGCTTTTTTCTTTGTTAGCACTCAACTGTTTGGAGTGCTAATATCTTCATTACCTAATGTAGCACTATCGTTTTTCTTTGTCAACATCTAATTTCATTTTTTTCATCTTTTTTCAAATCCCTATTCAAAACAATATCTATGACATATAAAAAGGATCAATCTACTACAATTGCTTGTAACAAATCAATCCTTTTTCTTCTATCTTACTATTCTGCTTTGTTCGATATCGTTTATATTATACATTGCCATATGCATTATAATAAAAATTCTGACAACACATAATTACTGACATCTATCCCATGTTCCGTCAGGCGCACATAACCTGCCACTTCTTCGATCAACTGCTCCCCTTTCAATTTGCGAAGCACCTCTCCGTAGACGCTGTCCAGTGTGACCTGAAATGTTTTTTCAAACTGCTGTCGGGAGATTCCTGCCATCAGACGCAGGCCAAGAAACATAAATTCTTCCATCTCGGATTTTTTGTCTAAGGTTTCTATATGAATATGATGATACTCCTGTTCCAGATATTCTTTTAAATCTGAAGTGTTTTGAAACCTTTGATGCTCCACGAATGAAGATGCCCCAAGTCCCAGTCCCAGATAATCTTTTCTGGTCCAATAGCCGCAGTTATGCCGACACTCGTATCCCGGCTTTGCATAATTGGATATCTCATACCGCTCATATCCCTTCGTATGCAAAAAGCGTTCCGTCAGTTCATACATCTGCCGCTCTACTTCTTCCTCCGGAAGCAGGCGCGGATGCCCGCCTTCCTCCCGGATCCGCTCATCTTCCGCAAACCGCTCATAAAACGGCGTTCCTTCCTCAATGATCAGACTGTATGCCGAAATATGCTCCGGACGCAGTGCTGTCACTTTTTGCAGCGTATTCTGCCAGCTTTTCAATGTCTGTCCCGGCAGCGCAGACATCAGATCCACATTGATATTTTCAAATCCGGCTTTTCTTGCCAGATCATAGCTTTCCAAAAACTGTGAAAAATTATGGATTCGCCCCAATAGTTGCAATTCTCTGTCATCCGCAGACTGCAGTCCCATGCTCAACCGGTTAAACCCTGCCTGCACCAGCTTTTCCGCTTTTCCTGTCGTCAGTGTACCCGGATTACACTCCACGGTGATCTCTGCGTCTGTATCCAGCTGAAAGCACTCTTTTATCGTTTCTAATATAGCTGCAAGCTGATACCCTTCCAGAATCGTGGGTGTTCCTCCACCAAAAAAGATACTGCTCACCTGATATTCCTCAAATTGTGGGCCGTAATATGCAATTTCTTCCTGTAACTTCTTTATATAAGAAATCCGCACCGGCGGATCAGCCGGTGCAGATAAAAAATCACAATATGCACATTTTCGTTCACAGAAAGGAATATGAAGATATAATTCTAATTCTTTCATATATTTCCCCTGTTCTTTATGCTGTTTCATTGTCCCTGCAATCATTTACTGATCTACCTATAACAATCACACAGCTTATCTCTTATTTATCATCCAGTTTCAGGACACTCATAAACGCTTTCTGCGGAATCTCTACGTTTCCAACCTGGCGCATACGTTTTTTACCTTCCTTCTGTTTCTCCAGAAGCTTTCTCTTTCGAGAAATATCACCACCGTAACATTTTGCCAGCACGTCTTTACGCATGGCTCGGACCGTCTCACGGGCAATAACTTTTCCACCAACAGCTGCCTGAATCGGAATTTCAAACAGATGACGCGGGATCTCCTCTTTTAACTTCTCGCACATTTTACGACCACGCTCATATGCACTGCCGGAGAATACGATAAAGGAAAGCGCATCCACTTCTTCCTTATTGATAAGAATGTCCAGTTTTACCAGATCAGAACGAGTGTAACCCTTCATCTCGTAATCGAAGGACGCATATCCTCTGGAACGGGATTTCAACACATCAAAGAAATCGTAAATGATCTCATTCAGCGGCAGATCATATTTGATCAGCGCACGCGTTTCTTCCATATATTCCATACTGATGTAAATACCGCGGCGCTCCTGACACAGATCCATGATAGCACCAATATACTCACTGGTTACCATGATTTCTGCACTTACCATCGGTTCTTCCATATAATCAATTTCAGACGGATCCGGCATGTTGGACGGGTTTGTCAGATCCATAACGGTTCCATCTGTCTTGTGTACCTTGTAAATAACACCCGGAGCTGTCGTTACCAGATTCAGGTTGTACTCGCGCTCCAGACGCTCCTGAATGATCTCCAGATGCAGCAGGCCAAGGAATCCGCATCGGAAACCAAATCCCAGCGCCGCAGATGTCTCCGGTTCAAACTGAAGGGCCGCATCGTTTAACTGCAGTTTTTCCAGCGCATCACGCAGATCCGGATATTTTGCACCATCCGATGGATACAGACCACAGTAAACCATCGGATTTACTTTCTTATAACCCGGCAGCGGTTCTGCACACGGATTGGAACGGTTTGTAATCGTATCACCCACGCGGGTATCCTGCACGTTCTTGATACTTGCAGTAATATAACCAACCATACCGGCAGACAGTTCCTCGCACGGAATAAACTGACCGGCACCAAAATAACCAACTTCCACAACATCTGCCGTGGCTCCTGTCGCCATCATTTTGATCGGTGTGCCGACACGAACCGTTCCCTCTTTGATACGGCAGAAAACGATAACTCCTTTGTACGCATCGTACAAAGAGTCAAAAATCAACGCCTGCAGTGGAGCTTTCGGATCTCCGGTCGGAGCCGGAATCTTCTCCACGATCTGCTCCAGCACCTGCTCTACATTCAGACCTGTTTTTGCTGAAATCTGCGGTGCGTCATGGGCTTCCAGTCCGATGACATCCTCAATTTCCTCAATGACACGCTCCGGATCCGCACTTGGCAGATCGATCTTGTTGATTACCGGCATAACGTCCAGATCATGATCCAGCGCCAGATATACATTTGCCAAAGTCTGTGCCTCGATTCCCTGCGCTGCATCTACCACAAGGATTGCACCGTCACAGGCTGCCAGGCTTCGGGAAACCTCATAGTTGAAATCCACATGACCCGGTGTGTCGATCAGGTTGAAGATATACTCCTCCCCGTCTTTTGCTTTATAAATAATACGAACCGTCTGCGC
>CAVAFS010000041.1:0-2958 GCA_963587975.1 Bulleidia sp.
ATACAGATGACAACGGATGTGCCACCACACAGACCACGGAGAAAGCCGGATATTTTGAGATGGGACCGAACGATCACGGGGAAAATGCAAGACGTGATATGGTTCTGACACTGGAAGACATGGGATTTGAGATTGAGGCATCCCATCACGAAGCTTCTCCGGGACAGCATGAGATTGATTTTAAATATGAACCGGCGATGCATGCGGCAGACAATATCATGACCTTCAAACTGGCGGTAAAGACGATCGCAAAACGTCATGGCATGCACGCAACTTTTATGCCAAAGCCAAAGAACGGTGTCAGCGGTTCCGGCATGCATATTAATATGTCTCTCTGCAAGGATGGAAAAAATATTTTTGCAGATGAAAATGACAAGTACGGTCTGAGCCAGGATGCGTATTATTTTATCGGCGGTCTGATGAAGCATGTTTACGGCATGACAGCCATCACAAATCCGCTGGTAAATTCCTACAAGCGTCTGGTTTCCGGTTTTGAGGCACCGCTTCATATTACCTGGTCTGTGGCAAACAGAAGTCCGTTGATCCGTATTCCGTCCTCACTTGGCGGAGGCACACGAATCGAGCTTCGCAGTCCGGACTGTGCGGCAAATCCGTATCTGACCATTGCACTGTGCCTGGCTGCAGGATTAGACGGTATCAAAAATAAGATCACACCGCCGGAAAACATTCAGCAGAATATTTTTAACATGACAGAGGAAGAGAAAGCAGAGCGGAATATCAAATCCCTGCCGACAAATCTGGGGGATGCGGTGGAAGCTATGGAACAGGACAGCTTTATCCGGGAAATCCTGGGAGACCACATCTCAAATGTATATATCAATTCCAAAAAAGAGGAATGGGACCGTTACTGCCGCGCAGTGACAGAATGGGAAGTTGAAGAATATCTTGACAAATTTTAAAAGGTGGATGGTTGCGTTTTGACAAGGATTATTGTTGCATTCCCGAAACTTGAGAACGGGAAAAATATAAAAAATGTACTCGTCAGAAACGGCTATCAGGTGGTCTGCGTCTGTACCAATGGAGCGCAGGTCATACAGGAGGCGAATGGTCTGCAGGACGGCATTGTCGTCTGCACGTATAAGCTTTCGGATATGATCTATCAGGAACTTATGGACTGTCTGCCGCCGGGATTTGAACTTGTTGTGATCTCAACGAAAGACCAGTGGGTGGAAAACGGTACACCGGGGATTGTAGGTCTGGCGGTGCCGCTGAAAATCCATGAATTGCTTTCTACGGTGGAGATGGTGGCGTATAACCTGGAGCGGAAACGCCGGAAGCGCCGTCAGGCTCCCCGGAAGAGGACAAAGGAAGAACAGGAACTGGTGGATCGCGCAAAAGCCATTCTGATGGAACGAAATCAGATGACAGAGGAAGAAGCACATCGTTATTTGCAGAAGACGAGTATGGACAATGGAACCAGTTTTACAGAAACGGCTCAGATGATTCTTGGTATGCTGGATCAGTAGCAGCTCAGATGACGTAAAAAAGTGAATATACATACAGAGACAAAGAGGAACCATTTTCGCGGAAATACATATAGTTGAGAGAAAGAGTCTGCATGGAAGTTGAAAACAGGCGGCAGAGCATGTTTTTCAACGATGAATCGTGTCATACATGCAGGCGTGTATTCCGGGAGATAGGTTATGGAATTTGTAAAAATGCATGGTCTTGGCAATGATTTTATCATGATTGACTGTCTGTGTGATGTGGACAGCATAGATAAAAAAGCCAGCAAAACAGAAGATATCTTGAGCCGGGAAACGGTGCAGCGGCTCTGTGACAGATATTATGGAATCGGAGCGGATGGCGTGATCTGCATTCTGCCATCTGCCCGCACAGACTTTCGGATGAAGCTGTACAATGCAGACGGAAGCACAGCGCAGATGTGCGGAAATGGCATTCGGTGTCTGGGAAAATATGTGTACGACCATGGCAGGACACAAAAGACAGAACTTCAGATTGAGACGGACGCAGGTGTGCGTCAGTTGAGAATGTATAAAGAAACGGACAGGATCAGCACAGTCCGGGTGGATATGGGAACACCTGGCTTTGTGCCAGAGCACATACCTGTCCGTTTTTCTTATACCTGTGTGTCTGTTGGAAATCCCCATTGTGTAATTTTTCTAAAAGATAAAGCGGAACTGGAACAGTTCCCATTGGAAAAATATGGACCGGAGCTGGAACATCATCCTGCATTTTCTGACGGAACAAATGTGGAAGTGGCATGGATCCAGGCGCCGGACCACATTCATCTGCGTGTCTGGGAGCGGGGCTGCGGGGAGACGAAAGCCTGCGGCACCGGCGCCTGTGCCGTGGCAGCCGCAGCTATGCGGATGCGAAAATGCGGTCCGTCGGTAAATATGCAGCTTCCGGGAGGACAGCTGCGGGTAGACTACGGAATCCGAAGCCGGCATTTGTATCTGACCGGGCCGGCGGAAGAAGTATATTCCGGTGAAATAGCAATAGGATAATAAGATGTTTGTAAAAAGATTTTCGTTCAGCGGCCTATATGACTTTTGGGGGATATATCAGCTGAGATTGTAACACTGTAATAATTTACAACAGAAAAGCGATAGGCAGTTGATTTTTTTGTGTTAGTTATGTTATACTAGGAACGATTTTACAGGTAAAACAAGATTCCTGATCTCATTTGTCCTACCCTTATATAGTAATGAGAATCCCAGCATACGCGGAGTGGAATCTTGCAACACGAGATACATTTTAGTGAGGAGTTGTAGATATGTTTAAAGTAAACGACAATTATCAGAAACTTCCGGGCAGCTATCTGTTCAGCACAATTGCAAAAAAAGTAAGTGCATTCCAGGCTGCAAATCCGGAGAAAACACTGATCCGTCTTGGTATCGGTGATGTAACACAGCCACTGGCACCGGCTATCATTGATGCAATGCACGGAGCTGTAACAGAGATGGGAAATGC
>CAVAFS010000042.1:0-2810 GCA_963587975.1 Bulleidia sp.
GTTTTACTAATTTTGCGGTCTGTGCCGGAGCTCCTGCAACGTCTAATGCTGCCAGTGCCAGCGGCTCGCTGATGTCATCCGGAAGTTTTGCATATAATGCGCTCTCGAATAATACAGCCTGACCTTTGATATCTACACGGTCGATGTCCGGATGGATGTCAACGATCTCATCGATTTTCAGCGGTGTCATGGACAGAGATACTAAGGAAGCGATCTTGTCGCCAACTTTGATGTCGAGATCTAAGTCTTCACCGATGTAAGCAACTTTACCAATGAACATTCCGCCGGATCCTGTTACCGGGTTCTGCATTTTTCCGCGCTCATTTACGATTCCGAGGATCATTTCTTTGATCTTCTCTTTGTCGCCGCCGCAGGCCTCTTCGATCTGTGTGAAGGAAGCAGAATCAATATTTAAAGAAATAACATCACAGATAATCTCGTTGGAATATCTTTTTGTCATGTCGTTGTCGATTTTCTGAGCTGCCTGTGTTAAAACTCCCTGTGGCTCAATTACACGATGAATACCATATTTGTTTCCTACTAATTTTCCCATTGTTTTCTCCTCCTGAAAAAGTTTTCTTTCCTTATTATAATATGTTTTTCCTTGTAATTCACGTTTTGTTTATCTGTAAAAGGATTCAGTTGCTTTGCAATCGTTTGTCAGGGTTTTTAACATTTTCATAACCGAATCCCTTTTACATCTGAACAATTTCCGGTTATGTACCCCTACCGGATCATCTTACCGATCCCGGATTATTTTAATCCCAGGATCTCTCTTGCTTCTGCCGGAGTTGCTACCGGTCTGCCAAGCTCTTTTGCAAGTCTTACAACTTTCTCAACCATCTCGCCGTTGGATGCTGCAAGTCTGCCTTTTTCAATATATACGTTGTCTTCAAAGCCGACTCTTACGTGTCCGCCCATCAGAATTCCCATTGTTACCATCGGATACTCAAATCTGCCGACACCGGATACGGTCCATGTGGAACCTGCCGGAATACTATTTGCCATGAAAAGCAGATCTCTCGGTTCTCCGGAGATACCTCCGTTTACACCCATTACGAAGTCAAAATGCATTGGTGCTTTGATGTATCCTTTCTTATGAAGACGGATCGCCATGTCGATCATGCCTTTGTCAAATACTTCAATTTCAGGTTTGATTCCGTATTCGTTCATCGTATTTGCGAAATCAATGATCATGTTTTCTGTATTGACAAAAATCTCATCGCCGCCGAAGTTACATGTGCCGCAGTCAAGTGTTGCCATTTCCGGTCTTAAAGTCGTAGGTGCCAGACGCTCCTCATTACTCATGCCAACTGCTCCCCCAGTAGATGGCTGAATAATCACATCCGGACATACTTCTTTGATCGCGTTTATGCAAGCCTCGAAACGATCCTTGCTCTGTGTCGGTGTTCCGTCATCTTCTCTTACATGAAGATGGATGATGGAAGCTCCTGCGTCATAAGCGCTTTTTGCTTCTTTTGCAATTTCCTCTACTGTATATGGGACTGCCGGGTTATGCTCTTTGGTAACCTCAGCACCACAGATACATGCAGTGATAATTAATTTTTCCATAGCGTTTACCTCTCCTTAAAATTTTTCCCCATACATTATAGAAACATTAAGAGCGCCATCCATCGGAATCCTTTTATCTGACTCCTTTGAATAGCGCCCCACGTTTTCACATGACAGTTCAAAAGCTGTCTGCCCCTGAACCAAGTCCGGATTCCATTATAAATCCGACCTTTCGGCGGTCACCGCCTTCACAGACAACCTTGGAAATAATGTTCCTTACCATTTGCTGCTACCCGGTAAACCGCGCCTCTATTTTTGATATTATGTAGTTTTTTGATATTATGCTGAAATACTAATTTTTCTGATTAAAATAAGGTTCTTCCTTAAAATTACTTACGCTGTTTGTCCTTTGGAACGACGCATGTTCCGCTTGCGCGGCATACAACGATCGGCTCCTCAAGGATATCACATGCGGAATCATTGATGTCAGGTCTCGGAGCAATTACTTTACGTGCTTCGAATACCATCTTTCTGGATGTGTTTCCAACTGATACGATCTCACCAACAGCTTCGATATAATCGCCTGCATATACAGGTGCCATGAACTCTACTTCGTCGTAAGCTTTGAACAGTCCCTCATCTCCATCATTTAAGATGAGAAGTTCTGTTGCTACATCTCCGAATAAACCAAGCATTCTTGCTCCGTCTACCAGATTTCCACCGTAGTGTGCATCATGTGCGCTCATTCTCAGTCGGATTACTGATTTCATTTTTCCCATTACCTTTTCCTCCTATACATACCTTCTGATGTGTGTTTCTTGTTTCTTTCGAAACGATCAACCATTAAATAAGTACCTGCCGCAAATTGCAGCTAATACATATTGTATAGCGCTCCACGCATCATGGATATATAGAAAAAAGAGTGGTTTTAGGTAAAAAAATACTACTAACAAATCAATTCCCGCTTTTTTAATTAGGTACTACGACTTGCTAATAGTGCTCCATGATATCATGACAGTACAGAGACTGTACATCTCTGTCCCAAGCAAGGATTCAATCACGAATCATTACTTTCGGCAGCTTACTCCTTCATCTACATCATTGGAAGTGATTTCCCTTGGCATCTGCGATTACCCAATAAACTGCGCCTCTATTGTTTGCAATATGTTGTTGTTGATACTTACATGTTACCACCTGGTAACCCTCTCGTCAACTGGTACTTTTGTACAGAAAACGCTTTATACTTTTGTCTCTTTTGTACATTGTGTCGTTTTTGTGCGTCTGTAATGGACATCGTT
>CAVAFS010000043.1:0-2603 GCA_963587975.1 Bulleidia sp.
GTTGGTGCAGGTTTAGGAAAAGCAGCTGAAATTCCGGAAGCTATCCGCAAAGGAAAAGAAGATGCAATGAAGAAACTCATCGAGGTTAAATTAGACGAGAACAACAGTATTACACATGATACAACTGGTAAACATACAGGTGCATCTGTATTATTAAAAAGATCTCCGGAAGGTACTGGAGTTATCGCTGGTGGCCCGGCACGTAACGTGTGCGAGCTCGCTGGTATCAAAAACATCCGTACAAAATCTCTGGGATCCAATAACAAGCAGAACGTTGTACTTGCTACAATCAATGCGCTCAGCCAGTTAAAATCCCCGGAAGAAGTAGCTAGACTTCGCGGTAAATCCGTAGAAGAGATCCTGGGTTAAGGAGGGATATAAGATGGCAGATAAATTAAAAATCACACTTGTGAAATCTACAATCGGTGCAGTTCCGAAACATGTTAAAACAGTTGAAGCTTTAGGTTTAAGAAAAGTTAACAAAACTGTAGAGATGCCGGATAACGCAGCAGTTCGTGGTATGATTCAGCAGGTTAGACATTTAGTAAAAGTAGAAGAAATCTAATAGTTAGGAGGTGCCACGATGGATTTATCAAACTTAAAACCAGCAGAAGGTTCAAAACACAGCGATAACTTCAGAAGAGGCCGTGGACACGGTTCAGGAAATGGTAAGACAGCAGGTAAAGGCCATAAAGGACAGAAAGCTCGTTCCGGAGCTCCAAGACCAGGCTTTGAAGGTGGTCAGATGCCATTATACAGAAGAATCCCGAAAAGAGGATTCACTTGCAGAAACTCTAAAGAAATCGTTTCTGTAAACGTTTCCGCACTTGAGAGATTTGAGAATGATACAGTTGTAACTGTAGATACTCTGATCGAGACAGGAATCGTTAAAAACCCAAGAGATGGCGTTAAAATCCTTGGAAACGGTGAACTGACAAAGAAACTTACAGTTCAGGCAAACGCTTTCAGTGCATCAGCAAAAGAAAAAATTGAGGCACTTGGCGGAAATGCAGAGGTGATCTAATGCTTGAAACAGTCCGTAACGCATTTAAACTCAAGGAAATCAGAAGCCGTATCATTTATACTCTGCTCATGTTAGTAGTGGTACGAATCGGTACACAGCTTCCGATTCCGGGAGTAAATGGAAACTATTTCTCAGAATGGTTTTCAGGAAACTCAGGCAGCGCTTTCGGATTTTTTGATGCAATTACCGGCGGTTCTTTTGAGAAGATGTCGGTATTTGCATTAAATATTACTCCATACATTACGTCTTCTATCATTATCCAGCTTTTAACAATCGCGATTCCGAAACTGGAAGAGCTGCAGAAAGACGGAGAAGAAGGCCGTAAAAAGATGACTGCGATCACGCGTTATCTTACAGTTGCACTTGCATTAATGGAATCCTTAGCTATGGCAATTGGATTCGGTAAAAGTGGTCTGCTTCTGGAGTATAATGCATTAAATATCATCACAGCTGTTGTTACATTAACAGCTGGATCCACAGTGATCATGTGGATCGGTGAGAGAATTACGGAGAATGGTGTAGGAAATGGTATTTCCATTGTATTGACAATCAATATTATCTCCAGAATTCCGCAGGATCTTACATTATTATTTGAACAGTTTGTAAAAGGAAAAGAAATTGCATTCCAGGTACTGAATCTTGCAATCATTATTGCAATTATCGTTGCGGTAACTGTACTGACTGTAACATTACAGGGTGCTGAGCGGAGAATTCCGGTACAGTACTCCAGAAAAGTTCAGGGAAGAAAGCAGATTGGCGGACAGTCTTCCTATATTCCATTAAAAGTGAATACAGCCGGAGTTATTCCGATCATCTTTGCACAGTCCCTGTTCATGTTCCCGCTGATCATCATGCAGCTGCTTGGTAAATCAGGCGGAAACGGAATTGGCGGTACAATTCTTAAAATGTTAAATCAGTCCAACTGGTGCGATTTCAATGAACCGATTTACTCTATTGGATTAATTGTATATATTGTATTAGTTATTGCATTTGCATATTTCTATACATCTATTACATTTAACCCGTTGGAAATTGCAGACAATATGAAAAAACAGGGAGGATTTATCCCGGGCATCCGTCCAGGTAAACCGACCAGTGACTATCTGACAAAAATCTTAAACTACATCATCTTTATCGGTGCCGTAGGCCTGGTAATTGTTGCAGTTATTCCAATCTTCTTTGAGGGAGCATTTAATGCATCTATCTCATTTGGTGGAACATCTCTGATCATCATCGTTGGTGTTATCATCGAGACCTTAAAGCAGATCGAATCCCGGATGTTAGTTCGGAATTACAAAGGATTTTTAAACGATTAATGTACAGTTGGAGATACTTGAACTACAGGTATCTCCAATTGTGTTTTACAGTAATTTTATAAAAACATATATTTTCAAAAAGCAATCTATCCTGTAAAATGTAGAGAGAGCGATAAGGGACAGCTCAGAAATCGGAGGAGGAAAAAGATGAAAATAATTATGCTAGGGGCACCAGGTGCCGGAAAAGGAACACAGGCAAAGAAAATTTCAGACAAATTTGATATTCCACATATTTCCACTGGAGATATCTTCCGTGCAAATAT
>CAVAFS010000044.1:0-4176 GCA_963587975.1 Bulleidia sp.
GGACAGTGCCGTAGTGATCATTGATCAGACAAAACTACCGGGAACAACAGAAATTATCGCATTAAAAACCGCACAGGAAATCTGGGATGCAATTTATCTGCTTCAGGTACGTGGCGCTCCGGCTATCGGCGTAGCAGCAGCTTACGGTATCTATGTGCTGGCAAAAGGCATTGATACAGAGAACTATGACGAGTTTTATGCAGAGTTCAAGAAACAGAAAGAATATCTGGATTCTTCCCGCCCGACAGCAGTCAACCTTTCCTGGGCTTTAAATCGTATGGAGCAGGTTGTATTAAACAATGCTGACAAATCTGTTGCTGAGATCAAACAGCTTCTGAAAGAGGAGTCCATCGAGATTCAGGACGAGGATATCCGCGTGTGCAAAGCCATCGGTGAGTATGGTCTGACACTGGTAAAACCAGGCGACGGAATTCTGACACACTGCAATGCAGGAAAACTTGCAACAAGCAAATACGGTACAGCAACAGCTCCAATTTACCTTGGACAGGAGCGCGGTTATAACTTCCGTGTATTTGCAGATGAGACAAGACCGCTGCTTCAGGGCGCACGTCTGACAGCTTTTGAACTTCAGTCTTCCGGTGTTGACGTAACACTGATCTGCGACAATATGTCTGCAACCGTTATGAAAAACGGATGGGTAGACGCTATTTTCGTAGGATGTGACCGTGTGGCAGCAAATGGTGATACCGCAAACAAAATCGGTACTTCCGTAGTTGCAGCAGTTGCAAAACAGTACAATGTGCCGATGTACATCGCAGCACCGACATCTACCATCGATATGAACACACCGACCGGTGATCAGATCAAGATCGAGCAGAGAAAACCGGAAGAAGTGACAGAAATGTGGTACAAAGAGCGCATGGCTCCGGAAGGGGTTAAAGTATTCAATCCGGCCTTTGACGTAACAGATCATGAGCTGATCGCAGGTATCGTAACAGAGTTTGGTATCGCCCGCCCACCTTATACAGAATCTTTCAAAGAGATTTTTGCCAAAAAAGAGGCAGCTCAGAAAAATAAATAATACAGGAAATATAATATAAAATCCTGTAATCCTAGCAAAATATAGGAAAATAAATGCTTCACTTTTTAGATGGCGTGGGGTATAATAAACAGTAATGGTTCAGCAGAGACAGATTTTTAAAATAGAAATTTGTTTTCTATGAAGTTATGTTCCGGAATGCAATATCACAGATTTCAGCTGAGCCGTTACTGAATTTTTGTGAAATACACAGGAGGTATAATTATGGCAGACAGTGCATGCAGCAGCTGCAGCAGTGCAGGAAGCTGTTCTTCCGAGAGCTGTGAAGGATGTCCAAGCAGCAAACAGCCGCAGAGCTTTCAGGAAAAATTAAATGAGTATTCATCCGTAAAAAAAGTAATCGGTGTTGTCAGTGGTAAGGGTGGTGTCGGAAAATCATTCGTGACCGCATCATTAGCAACTGCAATGCGTAAAAAAGGATACGAAGTAGGTATTCTGGATGCAGATATCACAGGACCGTCCATTCCGAAAATGTTTGGCGTTCATGGACCGGCTATGGGCAGTGAGATGGGAATTTTACCGATCGCAGCAGAGGACGGAACCAAGATCATGTCCATCAACTTACTGATGGAAGATGAGGAAGCTCCGGTTATCTGGAGAGGTCCGGTTATCGCAGGAACCGTAAAACAGTTCTGGAGTGATGTAGTCTGGGGCGACCTTGATTATTTATTCGTGGATATGCCGCCAGGAACCGGTGATGTTCCGCTGACCGTATTCCAGTCTCTTCCGGTAGATGGTATCGTGATCGTGACATCTCCGCAGGAACTGGTACAGATGATCGTAAAGAAAGCCTACAACATGGCAGGCATGATGAACATTCCAGTACTTGGAGTTGTAGAGAACTACAGCTATCTGAAATGTCCGGATTGTGGAAAAGAGATCAAACTGTTCGGTGAAAGCCACATTGATGAAGTAGCTTCCGGGCTGGCTATGCAGGTACTTGGAAAAATGCCGCTGGATCCGGCTTATGCGGAACTGGCAGACCAGGGATTATTCTATAAAGCCGATAATCCATATCTGGAAGACGCAGTAAAGAAAATTGAAAATATGTAGTAACTATTCAAATCTGCCTGGCGCTGGATAGTTACAATATGTAAAAAAGATGTGCTATCTTCTGTCAATATGATGAGAACGGATGAAAGCACATTTTTTTTGTTTTGTGTGACGAGCATGGCATACTTGACGAAAACATACGAAATATGTGACAATAGACCGGAAACGAAAAATGGTGAAAAGAGCACAATTATGAAAAGACGAAAAAAGAAAAGTATCTCATTACTTTTAACAATTTTACTGGCCTGCTCACTTTTTATGGGGGCCTGCAGTTATACAACTGATTCGAATCAAACCGAAACGCAGAATGATCAGAAGGCAGATGATAAGGTGACACTGTCAGTCTGGGCTTTTTTTGATGAAAATACGCCGGGCACCTATTATGTGGATCTGTGGGAAGAACTGGCAGAGGAACATGGATACGACATTGAACTGAAGACCTATTCCACGGAGCAGATCAAGGACAAGTTAAAAATCGCACTGGTCTGTGATGAATTGCCGGATGTTTTTGTTGTCTGGGGCGGAAATTACCCAAATTTCCTGTTTGATGCAAATGCATGTATTCCGGTGGAAGAGTATTTACAAAAAGCGGATGTGCAGTTTGCGGATTCCTATGTGCTGCCATATGAGGACGGACACAATTATATCATTCCGTGCCTGGTAGAAGCCTATGCGGTGACCTACTGCAATCAGGATCTGATGCAGGAGATAGGACTTACTATGCCGCAGACCTGGGAGGAACTGGTTGGAATGGTGCAGCAGGTGAATGCCTATAATGAGGCGCATGGCACAGATTATGCGGCCATTGAACTGGGAGACAAGGACAGCTGGTTAGGAGAACTTCTGTATACCATGCTGGTGAACCGAATCGATCCTTATGCGCAGGAAAAACTGTCAGCCGGGGAGATTGATTTTACGGATCCGGTGTTTTCGGAGGCTGCGGATAAGCTGGTTCAGTTAAAAGATATGAATGCATTTCCAGAAAAATTTCTGGAAATCGGAGAAGTGGAGGCTGTGCAGGATTTTGCGAATGGAAGAGCCGTACTGTTTCCGCATCAGTCCACAATCGTGTATCATCTGTTGGATGAAATGGGGGAGGATGCCCTCGGTATGGAGCAGTTTCCAAGCTGCAATCCCCAGTATGATTCGGATTATGCGAAGTATATGGTGGATATCAATCATACATTGACTCCGGGAATTTGCATCAGTTCCAATACGAAACATCCCGATCAGGCGGCGCAGCTGTGTCTGGAATTTGCCTCCAGAGTAAATGAGCGAAATGTGACGCAGTATGATTATGTGGATATTGTAAAAAACAGTGGACTGAAAGCACCGGAAAGCAGTCCGGTTGCGGTGCAGCAGTTTCACACGATGCTGGATCAGGCGGAACATTATATGCCGTTATGGTACGCAGTGCTGGACAAAGAGGACGGTGATAACTGGCGGAATCTGACCAGAAAACTGCTTGGCGGAGCTGTTAATCAGGAAGAGTTTGTGCAGGACGCACAGTTGTATCTGCATTGGAAATAAATACGGAAATTCCCAGATTTTGTGTATAAAAATTAACATAAACTTAAAGGTTTTTTCTTTGAAACTATGCTATGATAGGTTGCGGGCATGAAAGCCCGTTTGATGCATATAGATAAAAGGAGATACTAAGGGACATTGAGAATGGATAAAATCAGGGAGATTATTAACAGGATTTTTCAGAATGAGAAGGAAAAACGCCTGATGGGCGCAGCTGTGCTGGTGCTGATCGGGCTTTGTATTTTTATATTGGCAATCAGTCCACTGGTAGGCGGCAGTCCGATCATTACGTTAAATGGTGATGAGGATATGAAAGTCGAGTGTGGCAGCGAATTTACGGATCCTGGTGCAAAAGCTTCTGTCAAGGATGAGGACATCAGTGATCTGGTGGTGGCTACCAGCAACGTGGATACTTCCAAACTTGGTACGTATCATGTAGAATACAAGCTGAAATATAAGAAGAGAAAAGTATCCAAACAGCGGAATGTGGAAGTGGTTGATCATACGGGACCTGTGATCACATTAAACGGTGATGC
>CAVAFS010000045.1:0-4284 GCA_963587975.1 Bulleidia sp.
GAAAAAGATTTCCCGTTAATGTACATCGCAAGCCGTAATCAGGTAGATGCCTACAAATTCGGCGGCGGCTATGTATTTAACAGTGATCAGAAACTCTTCCGTGAAAAAATCGAATCCATCTGTGAGGAAATCGATTATGACAACGTATATTATCTTTGCAGAGACCATGGCGGACCATGGCAGAGAGACAAAGAGAGAAACGATCATCTTCCGGAAGCAGAAGCCATGGAGATCGCAAAAGAGTCTTACAAAGAAGATATCTTAAATGGTTTTGATCTCTTACATATCGATCCGACCAAAGATCCGGATGAAATGTGCAAAGTTGTTGACATCGACATCGTATTCAGAAGAACCGTAGAACTCATTGAGTACTGCGAGCAGGTCCGCAAAGAGTACGGCATCGAGAAAGAGATCGCTTACGAAGTTGGTACAGAGGAAACAAGTGGTGGTCTTACTTCTCTGGATACTTACGAAGGATTTATCAAACGAATCAAAGAGTACTCCGATGAGCACGGATTACCAATGCCGATCTTCATCGTAGGTCAGACCGGAACACTGACAAGACTGACCAAGAACGTAGGTCATTTTGACTATGAAAACTCAGCAGAATTAAGCAGAATTGCAAAGAAATACGGTGTCGGCTTAAAAGAGCATAACGGTGATTACTTAAGCGAAGACAAACTGCTTGCACACCTGCCGCTTGGCATCACAGCCATGAACGTAGCACCGGCCTTTGGAACTGTTGAGACAAGAGCATTATTAGAGCTGCTGAATGTGGAAGACAAATTCGCATCCCTTGGCAAGATCGCTGATCCTTCTAACTTAAGAGAAGTGCTGACACATGCATCTATCTACTCCATGAAATGGAAAAAATGGCTCACCGATGAAGTCGATATGTCCAATCTGGAAGCACTGGATGATGACACAAAATTAACGATCACAGAGCTGTGTGGACATTACACATACTCCAAACCGGAAGTAGAAAAAGAGATCAATAAATTGTATAATAATCTCAAAGACGTCAGCGTAGACGGCAGACGTTATGTGATCGAAAAATTAAAAGAAGAGATGCAGAAACATGTTCGCTGCTTCAACATGGAAGGACTGACAAGCAAGATCGAGGCATCCTGCAAATAGGAATAAGAAGGAACAAAAATAGGAACCGGTGACGGACAGCGGAAATTCTCTTCGGGAAGGATTTGAAATGAAAAGCAGAACGCTGAATATCATGAATTATCTGAATCAGGAAAGAATGGCATCTTATAAGGAGATAGCAGAAGCTGTGAGCGTAAGTGAAAGGGCAGTGCGCTACGACATTGACAGCATCAATGCTGAACTGTCCTTTCGAAAATTACCGGTGATCGACAAACTGGCGAAGGGAATGCTTCTGGTTCCGGATCAGCTGGATCTGTCTGTACTTTGTACCGACCAGGAATATATCTATTCCACAGAGGACCGGATCGGAATCCTGCGCATGACGGTTTTGTTTCGGATCCATCAGTTGAATCTGACAAAACTGTGTGAGAAAATGCAGGTTTCACGCCGTTGTATCCAAAACGACATGGAGGATGTACAAAAGCAGCTCCATGAGCTGGGACTGGAGCTGACCTACGACAGAAAATATCAGTTAAACGGGGCAGAGTCCCGCCTGTTTATTACACGAAGCAGGGAATTGAAAAAATACATAGAAGCACTTTCTGGAACGAAAGAAAACAATGCATTTGAAAAAGACGTCTGTAACATGGTGGCAGAACTTCTTGGAAATACCGAGGTGGCAGAAATTTTCCGGTGGATGGATGAGACCATGGAGGAAATGAACTGGGTGCTGACAGACGATTCTTACTGCTGGTATCTGGCCAGAGTGATCGTATTTGCATGGTATCTGAAATCCGGCATGGAACTTCCGATGGACGTGGTGGAAGAAGACAATGTCCTTGGAAACCGGATCCAGGTTCTGGCAGACGTATTACAGGTGACGATTTCTGAAAAAGATGCGGCTTCCCTTTCTTCCTTTTCCAGATTTATCAACAAATATGTGGATCTGGATGTGAAAACGGATTTCATTTCCGTGGAAGATATCGCCATGTATCTGGTGAACGAGATGAAACGGGAGCTGGAAATTAATTTTGTTGCAGATGGAATTTTGTTAAAAGGATTGTTAAATCACCTTGGACCGATGCTTCGGAGAATGAAATCCGGTGTTCAGCTCAATGACAGTGATAATTCTTTTATTCCGGAAGAATATGGCTATGTATTTGAAAAGCTGCAGGAGATTGCAGCGGCACACAATGTGTTACAGAATATTACACCGAATGAGGCAGCTTACCTGGCGGTATATTTCCTTGGAAGTATCCGGAGGCTGCAGCAGAATCAGTACAAGACGGTACTTCTGATCTGCGGATTCGGTTATGGAACCACAGCAGTGGTAAAGGATGCCCTGCTGAATTCCTATCAGGTATTTGTAAGAAATTCCATTCCGGTGCACAAGACATCGCATTATGAGCACTGGGATGAGATTGATCTGGTGATTTCCACCGTGAAAGTGAAACTTCCGGTGAAGAAACCAATGGTAAATGTGAATGTAATCTTTACGAACGAAGATTATGTCAAACTGGATCTGGCAGGATTGCGCAGAAAAAATACACTGACAAATTTATTTGCCATTGAACGGCGGCTGAATTTCCTGGAAGACCGGGAAAAAGAACAGGTGATGGCGGTTATCAAAGAAGAACTTGGATATCGGGAAGTGCGGATGCCGAAGAAATATTATAAATTAAGTGATCTGCTTTTACCGGAGGATATCCGTTGCGTGGACCGTATCGAGGAATGGCAGAAGGCGGTTACCTGCTGCACCGACGTTTTGGAGCAGCATGGAAAAATCGCAGATACCTACGTGAACAGTATCTTAAAGGGCATGGAAGTACAGGGTTTTTATTCCGTGACAGATCAGAAATTCGCGTTATTGCATGGCAGTGAGACGGCAGGGGTGAATGTCAGCTGTATGAGTCTTGTGATCAGCCGGGAACCGGTGGTATTTGGAGAAAAGAAAGTAAATCTGATCTTCTGTCTGGCAAGCAGAGATAAAAAGGAACATATTCCGGCGATCATTCGTATGATGCGCATGATTCAGATGACGGAGTTTGTCAGCCGGTTATCAAACTGCACCAGCGAAGCAGAGGCGATAGCGGTCATAGAAGAATGTGAGAAGGAGGTAGAACCATGTTATCAATCATAAACAGAGACTGTATGATGTTTGACTTAGAGGCAGACAGCAAAAATCAGGTCATTGAGCAGATGGTTCAGAAATTTGACGAACAGGGATATTTAAGCGATAAAGCATTATTTTTAAAAGATGTATTGGACAGAGAAGAAGTCTTTCCGACGTATTTAGACAGCGGAATCGGACTTCCACACGGAAAAAGCGAGGGCACAAAGCAGGCCGGCATCTGTGTGGCACGGCTGAAAAAGCCGGTATTATGGGACGATGAGGACAACATGGTGGACATGGTGTTCATGATCGCCGTAAAAATGGGATGTGACAACAACCTGCATCTGCAGATCCTGGCAAAATTATCCAGAGCGCTGATGCATGAGGAATTTATAGAACTGATCAAGCAGGGGAATATCGACGAGGTCTATCAGGTGTTGAAAAAACAGTTGGAGGATTAAGCAGATGAAGAAGGTATTAAAGGAGATTCAGTCACACTTAATGACGGCAACGTCTTATATGATACCATTTGTAGTTGCCGGAGGTATTTTATACGCAGTATCCATTATGCTGAATGGGGAAGCAGCTGTACCGACCACGGGATGGCTGGCAAAATTAAACCAGATCGGTGAAGCTGGTCTGACACTTTTTATCCCGGTACTGGGCGGTTATATCGCATTCAGTATCGCAGATAAACCGGGACTTGCACCAGGATTTATCGGAGCATTTCTGGCCAGAGCCGTTGGTGCAGGTTTTATCGGTGGTATCATTGCCGGTTATATCGCAGGTTACAGTGTAAAACTGTTGAAGAAGATTAAATTACCGGCATCTTACCGTACGTTACTTACGATTTTTATCTGTCCGCTGGCGGGAACGCTGATCACAGGAGGAATCATTGTGTTCCTGATCGGAGAACCCATCGCGATCTTTATGAATTTTATGACAGACGGATTAAACAGCCTGTCCGGAGCAGCCAAAGCACCTCTTGGAATCCTGCTTGGATCCATGGTCGGCGTTGACATGGGCGGTCCGATCAACAAAGTAGCTTATACTTTTGCGCAGACCCAGGTAGATAC
>CAVAFS010000046.1:0-9680 GCA_963587975.1 Bulleidia sp.
CATGGTTTTTCTTGGGACGTGCCATAATATAACCTCCACTATTACTGTTTATATTCCTATTTACAGTATAGCGCAAGTTATAAATTGGTTCAATTATCAATGTGCCAGCACACTAGTATACGATTTATAACAAATAATTTCTATATCTTGATTTGGATTTTTCTCAATGGAATCACATAATTCAAGTTCTACTTCATGATATTTTTTCCACGATAATTTCAGCTCTTTAACATATTTCTCATCAGCATATGCATGTACTTTTTGCAATTCATAATCATATGCTTTCTTTAAAGTAGCATTTTCCAATAAACACGCTTCTTTTCGTTTGAGTTCACTCATATTTGATGCAACCATCTGTCGAAAGAAATCGTCCAGATTAAATCGGTCAAACATCTGTTTTGAAGTCAACACTTTAGAATATACTACTTTAGAAGAAACATTATTAAAGTCATATTCCTCATTTAACCGCATTATATCCGAATATCTTTTGCTGGTCTCGATTACTTTTGGTTTATACTTTTCTTTTTTAGACCTATCTATCAGAAATATAATTATGCCAATAGCCGCAATACACAAACCACTTAAAATTACAATGGCAAAATCATTTTCTCCCATTATTCTCTCTTTTCTCTATTAGTATTATGCTAATCTTTAGCTATATTTTTCATTTAATATTTCCGCCAGTTTATGTATCGAATTTGACAATGTCTCATAACAGATCCCGTAAGTCACCAGTTCTGCCCCATACGGATCCAGAATCTCCAGCTCATCTCCGGTCAGATCTGTCAGCACTTCCACATTCTGTGCGCCTTCCATCTCCAGCAGCTTTTCCTTTGATGCCTGATCAAAGGTCAGAATCAGCGTCGTTTCCCCAAAATCCGTTGATTCCAGCTGGCTGGAGGTATAATTTTCCAGCGTAATGCCGTTGCTGATCATAACCGCTTCCGCCTTCTGGTTCAGCGGTTCCGGAAAAAGCACCACAAAGCCCCTGGCCAGAATCTCCACCGGGAAATTCAATTTTTCCCGCTGTAGAATGGCTGCGGCCATGGGTTCCCGACAGATCGCGCGTTTCCCCACAAAGATTATCTTCTCTATATTTTCCAAACTTTCACCTCTTCCTAGACTTCGATCACCTGATGGCCCGCTGCTTTCAGCAGACGGTTCATAATTGCGTGCCCGATCCGTGGTGTGGCAAAGCTCTCAGAAAAGATCACATCCACATCCCGCTCATCAAAATCACGCAAAATCGCATACAGATGCTGTGCAATACTGTCCTCATCCTGACGGCTTCCGGTACTTTCGATCACATCTCCTGCATAACGTGCACGAGTTTCATCCGTACAGATAATACCAACTTTTTCACCTTTACTATGATGCACTTCTGTCAGCTCATTGATCCGCTGTACCACAGCATCTGCCACGCCGGAAACAATCGTCAGATTGGCCTTCGGCGCATAGTGTCTGTATTTCATGCCCGGAGCTTTCGGATGTACGTTTGGATCCGCGCTGGTAAATCCAGGGTCATCCCGCACTTCTCCGATCACCTCTGAGAGCATTTCTTTTGTAATATAACCCGGGCGCAGGATCATTGGAACCTCTTCGCTCAGATCAATAATCGTAGATTCAATACCGATTCCCACAGCACCGCCGTCAAGGATCATCGGAATTTTGCCTTTCAGATCCTCATACACATGCTCAGCAAGTGTCGGGCTTGGCCTGCCTGAAGTATTTGCACTCGGTGCCGCGATATAACCGCAGCTCTCCCGGATCAGTGCCAGTGCCGTCGGATGAGACGGCATACGGACAGCCACGGTATCCAGTCCGCCGGTTGTCTCATACGGAACCTCGTCACTTTTGCGAAAAATCATGGTTAACGGGCCCGGCCAGAATGCATCTGCCAGTGCCTTTGCCTGCGGCGGAATCTCCGCGGTAATTTTATCCAGTGCCTCAAAATCAGCAATGTGTACGATCAGTGGATTGTCAGACGGACGCCCTTTTGCTGCATAAATCCGTTTCGCCCCTTCCGGCAGTAATGCGTCTGCTCCCAGTCCATAAACAGTTTCTGTCGGGAATCCAACCAGTCCGCCCTTACGGATAATTTCGGCAGCTTCCCGTATAATACTCATATCCGGATGCATGGCATCCACTTTTTTTACCTGTGTAATAATTGTCTTTTTTTCATCTAAAATATTCGTATTCATGCAAAATAGTATACCACAAAAGATTTTACTTGTCAGCACCTGTCACCTGCGAGTATACTATAGTATATTTATGAAGAAAGAATGAGGGTTTTGAAATGAATATTACAAAAAGTTCTTTTGGAATCACAACAGACGGTGAAGAGGCTTTTCTGTACCGCATGGAAAATACATCCGGCGCTTACATCACTGTTACAAGCTTCGGCTGCCGTATTGTAAGCATCTGTGTACCGGACAAAACCGGTGAATTACGAGACGTATGCCTTGGCTATGACACCCTTGCTGAATATGAAAAAGATCAGGCAAGCTTCGGTGCCGTTGTGGGACGACATGCAAACCGTATTGAAAAAGGTACATTCACACTGAATGATAAAACTTATCACCTGGCTATCAACAACGGTCCAAACCACCTGCACGGCGGAATCCGCGGATTCCACTACTACAACTGGAATTCTGAGCAGGTTGGAAATTCCGTTCGCTTCACGCGGGTTTCCCCGGATGGAGAAGAAGGTTATCCGGGCACACTGACCATGAGTGTGACTTACTGCTGGAGTGAGGACAATGAACTTTCCATCACATATGAAGCTTCCAGCGATCAGGATACGGTATTCAATACAACAAACCATTCCTATTTCAACCTGAACGGAGAGGCTTCCGGTTCTGTATTGGAGCACATTCTGATGATCAACGCAGACCAGTACACCGAGACCGATGAGAACGATCTGACCACAGGAGTGATCTCTGACGTGAAAGGTACCCCGTTTGACTTCCGTACTCCGAAGCCGATCGGACAGGATATTTTTGCGGAGCATCCTCAGCTGAAATATTCCAAAACCTATGATCATAACTTTGTATTAAACGGAACCGGCCTGAAAGAAGCTGCAACCTTATATGCAGAAGAATCCGGCATCCGTCTGACCTGCTTTACCGACCAGCCTGGCGTACAGCTTTATGTACCGGCCCAGTCACCGGCAGAGCATGGCAAAAACGGTATCTCCTACCCGGCTTACGGAAGCGCATGCCTGGAGACACAGCATTTTCCAAATGCAACCAGCCATCCGAACTTCCCATCCGTTATTTTGAAAGCCGGAGATACCTTTAAATCCAAAACCGTATTTCATTTTTCCGTAACATCACCGAAACGATAAGGAGTGATCTTTGATGTCGATGGAACATTATCGTGCCGCCCAGCGGGCAGGCAAAAAAGAATTACAGACACGGGCTGCACAGAAACTTCCCACCGAAATGCCTGCTCTGGATGCCATTCTGGATCATGCAGACATCAGTGGTGAAGTTCCCCTTGGACTTGTAGATATTCCAACGGAACTGATCGTCGGCACAAAAACAATTGGGCGCACATCTTCTTTTGCGCCTAATTTTATGCCTATTCTCGGCGAAAATACTGAATTTGCCGCAAAATGGGCCGCTTTGTGCGACGCGCATCTCCGGGAAGGAATCCGAGACCCGATCGTTGCCTATGAATACATGAACCACTATTATGTGCAGGAAGGAAACAAACGTGTCAGCGTCCTGAAATATTTCGACGCCATCAGTGTGCCGGGCTACGTCACCCGTATCATCCCAGCCAGAGAAGATACGAAAGAAAGCCGGCTCTACTATGAATTTCTTGATTTTTACAATGCCACAAGCATTAATTATCTGTTTTTCAGCAAAGAAGGCTCTTATCTGCACCTTGCCTATCATCTGGGACACCGCCGTTACGAGCGCTGGAGCATGGACGACCGGATCATCTTTCGTTCCTGCTACAATCGTTTTGCAGATGCCTTTAAGGAACTCGGTGGAGACCGCCTGGATATGACCGTCGGCGATGCTATGCTGATCTATCTGGATCTGTTTGACTACAACCAGTTAAAGGACGAGACTCCTTCCGAGATCAAGGAAAATCTGAAAAAAATGTGGGCGGAATTTGAACTGAAAAACGCCCAGGAAACACCTGCTGTAAAATTTGACCCGTCCCCGGAACAGAAGAAAAACATTCTGACCAAGCTTTTGAGTCCTTCTGAGGAAGAATCCATCACCCGCATTGCCTTTATCAACAGAAAAACACCAGAGACATCCAGCTGGACCTATGCCCATGAACTTGGCAGACTGTATCTGAAAGATGCCTTCCACGGCACCGTACAGACCAAAGCCTACGATGATATTTCCGGAACTGACAATGCGATTGCGGCCATTGAACAGGCCATTGCAGATG
Organism: Bulleidia sp.; assembly: GCA_963587975.1. Taxonomy (GTDB): domain Bacteria; phylum Bacillota; class Clostridia; order Lachnospirales; family Lachnospiraceae; genus Eubacterium_I. Next base: position 4,414 of record CAVAFS010000046.1, read on the forward strand.
GATACGAAATGATCTTTACCACTTCTCCGGAATTTTTGAGTGCCAGCCTGCGCGCCGCAGTTGACCACCCGGAAGTAAAGATTTTAAACTGTTCTCTGAACGCCTCCCACAAATACATCCGCACCTACTACGGCCGCATGTATGAGGCGAAATTTCTGATCGGTGTGCTGGCCGGCATCATGACAGACACTGACAAGATCGGTTACATCGCAGATTATCCGATCTACGGCATGACAGCAAATATCAACGCCTTTGCCCTCGGTGTCAAAATGGTAAACCCGAAAGCAAAAATTTATCTGGAATGGTCCACCCTGAAAGAGAACGAAAATGTCAACCTGACTGCAAAGCTGTATTCCGTTGGAGCAACCTATATTTCCCATCAGGACATGATCATCCCCCGGAAGATCACCCGTCAGTTCGGTCTGTTCCGTGTCAACGGAGAGACACCTGTAAACCTTGCGTTTCCTGCATGGAACTGGGGTAAATATTATGAGCGCATCATCCGAAATGTCCAGAACGGTATCTGGAATACGGAAGAAAAATCAGATACAAACAAAGCGCTGCACTACTGGTGGGGTATGTCCTCCGATGTTATTGACGTTGTCTGGTCCTCCGCAATTCCGGATGAAACCAAGCATCTGCTGGATACATTGAGCAATGCGATCCGTAATTATGATTTCAATCCATTTGACGGAATTTTACATTCCCAGCAGGGACCTGTATCCAAAGATGCCTCCCACAGTTTAAGTCCACGGGAAATCATTTCCATCGACTGGCTGGCAGACAACATCATCGGACGTATTCCAACCGCAGACGAACTCCGGGAAGATGCACAGAACGTTGTGCGCCAGGAAGGAATTCGCAAGGAGGAACCTGTATTATGAGAATCATGGCAATCTCCGATACAGAATCTACTGCATTGTGGGATCATTACAACAGCAACAAGATCACCAATACCGATCTGATCCTCTCCTGCGGGGATCTGAATCCACAATATCTGTCTTTTCTTGTCAGCTGTACGAATCTGCCGCTGCTTTATGTTCACGGCAATCATGACGAGAAATACGACCAGACGCCGCCGGAGGGCTGTATCTGTATTGATGATAAAATCTATGTACACGAAGGCATCCGCATCTTAGGCTTAGGCGGATGCATGCCATACAAACCCGGAAAATATATGTACACAGAAAAAGAAATGAAACGACGCCTGTTACATATCAAACACCAGTTGATTTTCTATCATGGTTTCGACATTCTGCTGACCCATGCCCCGGCCCAGGGTCTCGGAGATGGCGACGATCATGCACATCAGGGGTATGAGACATTCGTGAAATTGCTGGATAAATATCAGCCGAAATATATGGTGCATGGTCATATGCATCTGCAATACAGCGCTTCTCTGAAGCGCACGATACAGTACAATAATACGCAGATCATCAATGCGTATGAAAAACATACCTGGGACTACTAGGCCTTGTTTATCATATTGACTAAAATTTAATGTTATGTAAGACGAAATCAAAGAATCCTTCTGCAACCGCTAGTCGTTCGTTACCCTCGTTTTGCTTCGGTTTTATCGCGCTCACTTCCAACTCCTATAAAAGCTGGTCGTCTCCCGTTCGCGCAAAACTCGCAAAACTCAGTCACTTACTAAATCGCTTGTCGCAGAAGGATTCTTTGATTTCGTCATTTCAGTCCATGAAACCATCAACTCAATTGTTTAAAACTTAAACAGATAAATTTCTCCGATTTTTCCTTAAATTATTAAAATTCAGCCAATATATCAGTTTTCCAGATACTCGCAGATTCCATTTTGTAAGGCTTCCACCAATTTGTCTTGATACGCCGCGGTATTCAGCAACGTCTCTTCTTCCGGGTTTGATAAAAAACCGCATTCCACAATTACCGTTGGTGCGGCCGTGTTTTTCAGTATATAATAGCTGGTATTGGCTTTTGCCATCCGATGGTTTTCCGGGTCTGCATTCTGAATCAGACTTTTTTGTAAAATTTCCGCAAGTTTTTTTCCTTCTTTTGATTCCGAATAATAAAATACCTGCGCGCCTTTTGCGGAGCTGTCGGTGTAGCTGTTTTGATGGATACTGACCACCGCATCCGGCTGCTCAGAATCCATTTTTTCCACACGATTTTTCATATCTGATGTTTTCTCATTTGTCGCATTTAAATCGGCCAGATTTCGGTCATCGGTTCTTGTCATAACCACCCGGATATTTTGTTTCTCCAGACTCTTTTTGAGTTTTAGAGCAATGGCCAGATTGACTTCTTTTTCTTTTGTCCCGGCAATACCGACCTTGCCCGGATCGTTTCCGCCGTGCCCGCTGTCAATGCACACCGTATATTCTGCCCGGTCAGCCTTTTTTGTCATAACTGCAAACTGTGCAGACCCAGACATGCGGATTCCTGCGATCACCAGAACTGCCAGCACGATTCCCACGCTGATTCTTTTTTTCACACAAAAACACCCGAACACATGTAATCTCATTTACAATGTATTCAGCCACTCTCCTGGTATGACTATAATAACTGTAAGAAATCCGGTATCCGCTATATGCCATATGACAAAAAATTCTGTTATTTGAGCATTCGTAAAATGCACTCCACATACGCTGACACAGAGTGCAAAAAAGACGCTCATTTATTGAACGTCTTTTTCAGGAAACATGTTATTTTACTGATTCATAACCTCTGTAATGGTATCCCAGATGGTATTTTTCTCATATCCGAGCTTCCAGAAGGATGCGCCCGCCAGATGATTGTCTGTCATAACCGCAAGTTTTTCTCCGATGGATTTCTGATCTTCCACCCAGATCTTGTAGGTATTTCCATCCAGCTGATATTCCGCATAATACTGTCCGCAGTCCTCCAGCCATTCCAGATTGACGCCGTTGGCCGCCACGCGGGCTTCTACTTCGCTCATGCCCACTGCTTCGCTGCTGATAGTGTATCCCCGCTCATTTGCCGCCTCATCATCGCTTGGATTGGATTCGTCCACAGGTGTCAGCTCCCAGACTCTCGTGTAGAATGGAATGCCAAGGATGATCTGCTCTGCAGGAACCTCCTCCAGTGTATCGGCAATACCCTGTTTTACATATCCGATGGAAGCCACAGAGCCTTCCTCAGATCCGTTGTAATGCTCGTCGTATGCCATGACAACCACGTAATCCGCAAATACAGCCTGTTCTGCACGATCATAGTAGGAATTGTAAGATGCCGGTACATAATTGTCCACAGACAGCACCAGATCGTTATTTTCACACTTAATGGACAGCTCGCGGATAAATTCCAGATAGCCATCCGCTGCCTCTGCCGGAAGCAGCTCAAAATCCAGATTGATTCCATCCAGATCGTATTTGATAGCCTCTGCCACCAGATTATTTACCAGATTATCCCTGCTGGAAGTCACGCTGAATACACTGGTATCATCCACATCCTGGTTTTCCAGATTGCTTACCAGTCCCCAGACTTCCACGCCCTGCTGATGGCAATAGGTAACATACGCCTGATTGCACAGGGATTGGATGCCACCCTGATCATCATTCAGGTAAAACCAGGTCGGAGAAATGACATTGACTCCTTTTGTCTTACCCAGCACATCCGCCACATTTGCGTTTGCAGACTGATTTGTCACCTGATGCCATGCCATATTGATGGTTTTATCCTTCGTGATATGGGAAAATACAGGCTCTGTAAAGTTATGGTCATACAGTACATCCTGGTCTCCACCTACCGCACTTGTCTTCACATAGCCGACAAATCCGTCCTGGCTGCATACTTTGCTCCAGGATCCGACTGTATCCAGCACAGTAACGAGATCTCCTTTTTTCACATTTGCCAGAATCGGACTCTTCACGCCGCCTTTCTCGCGGATCTCTGTCTTTTTCTTAATGTTCTGATAGGTCACATCATCCCACTGGTCTGAAATAACCACGCGGTTTGGATCGGTATAATATTCATAATGAATATCTGTATATTCTTTCACAAAACTCATGGACAGATACATCTCACCGTCCCGCAGGATCGCAATAATATGATCTGCTGTCTGGGTATTTTTACCAAGCATATAAGATGCGGTGTCCACTGTCGTGTTAATCAGTCCATCCGGCGTCACATAGCGCAGAACCTGCTCCGTGCTGTCCCAGTAAAAACGCTTGTTCAGATATTTGTGTACGATCTGATAATCCACATACACCTCATCGTCCTGCACAATGCCTTTCTGCTCCATCTGCTCATTGTCAAATACGACAAACATCTCATCATCCTGACTCAGATTATAATAAGTTGTATAATCTGCCTGCTCCTTTGAAGATGAATATTTTTTCAAAAAAGTCGTCAATCCGGCGATCAATGCAATCACAACAACCAATAAAACCACTGCCGCAACCAGAATGACTCTCTGTTTTCTTTGTCTCTGCTGCTGTCTTCCCTGCTTTCCTGAAGCCATCGTAAGCCTCCTTTGTCTCTTCTGTCGATATATTTTTGCTGCCTGTAAAGATGAGATCATTGCCTATACAAAAGTGCTCCGGCATTCTTGCATACTACCGATAGTGGTGGCGTCATCTCTCATCTGATATACGTTTCGTTGTCCTCAGTATACATGAAAAAAAAGGGCGATGCAACCTTAGCCCCGCCCTTTTTTGCAGGTAAGATTTCTGTTTTTTGGTATTTGAGAATCCCCTGCCAATGTTATTTCTTTGTTATTTTGTCAAATCTGACCTCGGATAATGCCCCCTGCTGGAACACATAATCCCTCATATAATTATTGTCTTCCCGGACACACATGGCTTCTGATACCTCCGCTGAATTACTTGGAAGTCCTTCCAGCCAGATTGAAATCCCCTGTTTTTCATAATTTTGGAGTTCGATCAGAAGAGTCTGTCCGGATGGTGCATAATAATTTTGCTGCATGTAAATACCTCTTCTCTGACCAGTGCGGAAGTAAGTTCGTGATATACAATCCGCCAATAACTTGTTTTCAGAACGTTCAGACTAAAACGAAATGGTGAGCATTCTGAATAAATGCTGTGATATGTATCCTGTGTCTTTTCTGACACGCATCCAATATTTGATTTTTTTGTCTTTCGCTGCAGTTTTCCTCTTCTGAAACTGTCAGGACACTATTCGTCTTTATCTTTCTTTTTACCTCCGTATTATTTTTGTTGTGTTACTTTTACCCCGATAGTTTCTTCTGTTTCAACTGCAGCCTGCATTCCTCCCTTCTCCTTTTTGTCAGTTCTGCAAAATTCACATAT
>CAVAFS010000047.1:0-1347 GCA_963587975.1 Bulleidia sp.
AAAGAATTTTACATAACCGTACAGATATTAGCCCCTATTTTACAAAAAGTCAATTAAAAAAGTATAAAATGCACGATATGAACAAAAAAAATTCATATAGCCATTCTCTTTTGTTACATTTTATTTTGGGTATTATAAATTAATAATAAGGAAACTTTTGGAAGAAAAAGTAAATAATTTCTTAATATGCCGGACAATTAAGGCTTGCAAACCGAAAAATGTTGTGCTAAGATACAAAATCATGAGCAAATGCGTAGAAGGAGACTCTTGTCTTCAGAAACCGACAGGAATACGGCGTCACCGACTGAGAACGCTGTTTGGCGGAGGAGATGAAGGGAACACTCTGGAGCAGACAGATTGAATGAGAAATACATTGATATCATTATGAATTTCAGTAGGTCTGTACGGATCGCACACGTTACGTGCCTGAGTGGGGAAAGACACAAATCATGAGTGTTTTGTAGTATTGTTTTTCTCAATGCGGGTGGTACCGCGGAATAATAAAAGCACATTATTTCGTCCTGGGATACAAAGAAGTATCCTTAGGGCGATTTCTGCTTTTTTGGGAGTTTATTCCGTCCCGCACCTTACAACATTTTATGCAAAAGGAGTGTACGAAACAATGAAAATGATGACCGGTGTAATGCCAAAAGAGACCATGGAAATCAGTGAAATCCTTGCCTCTGACCTGTATGGTCAGATGATCCGTGTCAACGGAGCCGTCCATACGGTGCGAGACATGGGCGAGGTAGCCTTTGTAGTCCTGCGAAAAAGAGAAGGTTTGCTGCAGTGCGTGTATGAAGAGGGCGTGACTGCCATTGACCTGAAAGAACTCAAAGAAGGCGCAGCCATCGAGGTGAGCGGTGTATTAAATAAGGAAGAGCGTGCGCCGGGAGGATTCGAGATCCGCATGAAAGAGGTCAAGATCCTTTCCGAGCCGGCAGAAAGCCTGCCCCTTCCAATCGCAAAATGGAAGATGAATACTTCCCTGGAAGCCAAATTAAACCATCGCGCCGTAGCCCTGAGAAATATCAGAGAGCGGGCCACCTTCCGGATTCAGGAAGGTATCGTGCGTGGCTTCCGCGATTTCCTCTACAGTCAGGGATTTACAGAAATCCATACGCCAAAACTTGGTGCAAAAAGTGCCGAGGGTGGAGCTAACCTGTTTAAACTGGAGTATTTCCACAGACCTGCGATCCTGCAGCAGAGTCCACAGTTTTACAAACAGATGATGGTGGGCGTGTTTGACAGAGTCTTTGAGACAGCACCGGTTTTTCGTGCGGAAAAACACAACACAAAACGCCATTTGAACGAATATAACAGCCTTGATTTCGAGATGGGATACAT
>CAVAFS010000047.1:1357-9155 GCA_963587975.1 Bulleidia sp.
TATGCGAAAGAATTAGACATTCTGCAGATCGAACTCCCGGATGTGAGCCAGATTCCGGCGATCCGTTTTGATGAGGCAAAACAGAGAGTTGCGGAGAAATATGACAGACAGTTCCGCAATCCATATGACTTAGAGCCGGAGGAGGAGCATCTGATCGGTCAGTATGCAAAAGAAGAATTCGGCAGTGATTTTGTATTTGTCACACATTATCCGTCCAAGAAACGTCCGTTTTATGCCATGGATGATCCGACAGATCCGACCTATACCTTAAGCTTTGACCTGCTTTACAAAGGTCTGGAGATCACAACCGGTGGACAGCGTATCCATCAGTATGATAAATTAATGGAAAAGATCGCGCAGCGAGGCATGGAGACAGAGGGTATGGAGCATTACCTGTCCGCATTCAAATACGGTATGCCGCCACATGGTGGACTTGGTATCGGTATGGAACGTCTGACCATGCAGCTGATCGGAGAAGATAACGTCCGGGAAGCAACCCTGTTCCCGAGAGATCTGAGCAGATTAGAGCCATAAAATTTTGTTTGAAAATGTAAAAATGGTGAATTTGCAACAGAACCTGAGAGCGTTACAGAATGCGATTCAGATGTAGGAGGAGAAGAAACGTGAGACATACAGGAACACAGACAATAGCAACAGAACGCCTGACCTTACGGCGTTTTACGATAGAAGATGCAGAAAATATGTATTACAACTGGGCCAGTGACCCGGAAGTAACAAAATACCTGACCTGGCAGCCGCATAAAAGTGTGGAAGAGACCACAGAGATTCTGCAGCAGTGGGAAGAAGATTACAACAAAAATGATGTTTATCAGTGGGCGATTGAGTTAAATGACAGCGAGCAGCCAATTGGCAGTATCAGCGTGGTATCTCTGAACGAGGATGTGCAGAGTGCAGAACTTGGTTACTGCATTGGTAAATCCTGGTGGCATCAGGGTTACACTACTGAGGCCGTGGAGGCGGTCATCCGTTTCCTGATGGCAGAAGTCGGAGCAGGACGTGTCTGGGCGCAGCATGATGTGGCAAATCCACATTCCGGTGAAGTGATGAAAAAAGCTGGCATGGATTACGAAGGAACCCTGCGCCAGTCTGTAAAGAACAATCAGGGTATCGTGGATTCCGCCATTTATGCAAAAATCAGTCATGTAGCCTTAGACGAAGAGCCGGAAGCAGAGGAAGAGACCAGCGGAGCATCTGTTACAAAAGTGATGGCAGAGGACGGAACCATGAAAAATGTCATTTCCGATGATACCATGGAATACGTTGGTATTCTGGCAAAACTGGAATTAAGCCCGGAAGAAGCCGAAGCTGCAAAAAAAGATATGGAAGATATGCTGGATTACATCGATCTCTTAAACGAGCTTGACACCACAGGTATTGAGCCGATGTCCCATGTATTTCCGATTGAAAATGTATTCCGCGAGGACGTTGTGACAAACGGAGACGGCAGTGAAGCGACACTGAAGAATGCTCCGGAGCAGAAAGACGGCGGATTCAAAGTACCGAAGACAATCGGCGAGTAAGAACGGAGGACATGGAAATGAGTTTGATGAGTTTGACAGCGGTAGAGCTGGGAAAAAAGATAAAAGCAAAAGAAGTGACCGTGGAAGCTGCCGTTCGGGAAGCTTTGGATGCGGTACATGCAAAAGAAGAACAGGTACACAGTTTTGTGACGGTAGATGAGGAAGGTGCTCTGGCCCGTGCAAAGGAAGTACAGGCAAAAATCGATGCCGGAGAGCTGACCGGACCGCTGGCAGGTGTTCCGGTGGCCATCAAGGACAATATGTGTACGGAAGGCCTTTTGACTACCTGTTCCTCAAAAATTTTATATAACTTTATACCGACCTATACGGCAGAAGCAGTGAAAAAACTGGAGGAAGCCGGAGCGGTCATTATCGGAAAAACAAATATGGATGAGTTTGCCATGGGAAGTACCACAGAGACTTCCGCTTACGGCGAGACAAAAAATCCGTGGAATACAGCACATGTTCCGGGCGGCTCTTCCGGCGGTTCCTGCGCAGCCGTGGCAGCAGAGGAGTGTTCCTTTGCCCTTGGTTCTGACACCGGCGGTTCCATCCGTCAGCCGAGTTCTTTCTGCGGCGTAACCGGTATCAAACCGACCTACGGAACGGTTTCCCGTTACGGACTGATCGCCTACGGTTCTTCTCTGGATCAGATCGGACCGGTGGCCAAAGACGTGACCGACTGTGCAACGATTCTGGAAGCCATCACTTCCTATGATAAAAAGGATTCTACTTCTGTAAAAAGAGAAGATACCGATTTTACTTCTGCCCTGGTGGATGATGTCAAAGGCATGCGCATCGGTATCCCGAAAGACTATTTCGGGGAAGGCTTAAATCCGGAAGTAAAAGAGGCTGTACTGGCAGCAGCAAAAGTATTGGAAGAAAAAGGCGCCATCGTGGAAGACTTTGATCTTGGACTTGTAAAATATGCGATTCCGGCGTATTACGTTATCGCCTGCGCAGAGGCAAGCTCCAATCTGGCGCGTTTTGATGGTGTGAAATATGGCTATCGCACAAAAGAATACGAAGGCCTTCACAACATGTATAAAAAATCCCGTTCCGAAGGCTTCGGAGCAGAGGTAAAACGAAGAATCATGCTTGGTTCTTTCGTGTTAAGTTCCGGATATTATGACGCCTATTATCTGAAAGCACTGCGTGTCAAAGCACTGATCAAAAAAGCCTTTGACGATGCATTTGCAAAATATGACATGATCCTTGGACCGGCAGCACCGACCACAGCCCCGAAGCTTGGCGAGAGCCTGCAGGATCCGATCAGCATGTACCTTGGAGATATTTATACCATTTCTGTCAATCTGGCAGGACTTCCGGGCATTTCTCTTCCGTGTGGTACGGACAGTCAGGGACTGCCGATCGGTTTACAGTTGATCGGAGATTGTTTCCAGGAGAAAAAAATCATTCAGGCAGCTTATAGTTTTGAACAGACACGTCCATATCAGCACAGTCCGCTGAGCCAGGCGTAGGAAGGAGGAGAAGATATGAGTAAGAATTATGAAACAGTCATCGGACTGGAAGTGCACGTAGAACTTGCAACCAAAACAAAAATCTTCTGTTCCTGTTCCACAGAGTTCGGAGGAAAACCAAACACACACACCTGCCCGGTTTGTACCGGTATGCCGGGTTCCCTTCCGGTGTTGAACAAACAGGTGGTGGAATATGCTATGGCCGTTGGTCTGGCTACAAACTGCAGCATTACCCGATACAGTAAATTTGACCGGAAAAACTATTTTTACCCGGATAACCCACAGAACTACCAGATTTCACAGTTATATCTGCCAATCTGCCGTAACGGTTATGTGGAGATTGAGACACCGGCGGGCAAGAAACAGGTGCGCATCCATGAGATCCATATGGAGGAAGATGCCGGTAAACTGGTGCATGACGAGTGGGAGGACGTATCTATTGTGGATTACAACCGTTCCGGTGTGCCGCTGATCGAGATCGTATCCGAGCCGGATATGCGTTCTGCCGATGAGGTTATCGCTTATCTGGAGACACTGCGCCAGACGATTCAGTATCTGGGGGCATCCGACTGTAAATTAAACGAAGGTTCCATGCGTGCCGATGTCAACCTGTCCGTTCGCGAGGTTGGTTCACCGAAATTCGGAACCCGTACTGAGATGAAAAACCTGAACTCCTTCAAGGCGATCGCACATGCCATTGAGGGTGAGCGGGAGCGTCAGATCGAGCTTCTTGAAATGGGAAGAAAAGTTGTGCAGGAAACCCGTCGTTGGGATGACAACAAAGAATCTTCTCATGCAATGCGTTCCAAAGAGGATGCGCAGGATTACCGTTATTTCCCGGAACCGGATCTGGCACCGATCGTTATTTCCGAGGAGTGGATCAATGAGATCCGCAGCCGTCAGCCGGAACTGCGTCCGCAGAAGCTGGAGCGCTACCGGAGAGAGTACGATATTCCGGATTACGATGCAGAAATTATCACCGGAACCAAGCATATGGCAGATCTTTTCGAGGAGACTACCAAAATCTGCGGTAAGCCGAAAAAAGTCTCCAACTGGCTTATGGGTGAGACCATGCGTCTGCTGAAAGAAAACAGTATGGAAGCGGAGGAAATCTGCTTTGCGCCGGAGCATCTGGCTGCACTGATCGAACTGGTGGATGCGGGCACGATCAATGGTTCCGTGGCAAAAGAAGTCTTCGAGGAAATGTTTAAATCAGACATTGATCCGGAGAAATACGTGGAAGAAAAAGGACTGAAAGTGGTGAATGACGAAGGTGCTCTTCGTGAGACCATTGAGAAAGTCATTGCGGAGAATCCACAGTCCGTGGAAGATTACCATAATGGTAAAAAGAAGGCTATGGGATTCCTTGTCGGTCAGACGATGAAGGCCATGAAAGGAAAGGCAAATCCGGCGATGGTGAATGCGATATTGCAGGAACTTCTTGTTTAGGGTGGCTTAAAAATTATGGCTATACTTTAAAATTATGAAAGCGGACTCAGACAAATTTGTCCTTCCAGCTAACAATCGCTTGGAAGGGAAAATTTGCTCTGAGCCCGCTATTTACGTAGTGCAACAGCAAAGCATTCAGTTCGTGAATTTAGTAAATTTTTTGCGCCACCCTGCACTTCGTGCCGCACGATGTGAGGGTAAGCAGTGTGGTTTCGCCACAGCCTACAGTAAAGGGGCTCTGCTATTTTTTCCCAAATAGAATCGTAGTAGCGTGAAAAATGTAATTGGCAAAACGTAAATGGCGCCAGGCAGGCAATCTTTCCTCAGCAAGCGATTGGTAGCTGCAGAGGTAAGATTGATGACTGGCGCCTTCACTAACTAAAATTTTAAACCACACAATTACCCGAAACATAAACCTTTTATTAAATACGAGCCGCATAGTTGAAAATAACCGTCAATCTATGGTAAGATAAGAAAGTCTCAACGGCATTTTTGAGGAAAATACAGACGAATGGAGAAATTCTTATGATAGATAACGATTACAGAGAAGTAGATACAGAGGAAAAAGACGAAACTGTATCTGAGAAAAACGAGACAACGGAGACTCCGGTGGAGACCGGTGAGGTAGTGACGGACGATCACGCAGATGACAATGAGAAAAAAGATGATTTTGACGAGTTCTGTGCAATGTGCAGACGTCCGGCAAGCAAAGCAGGAAAGCTGATCCATGTGGCACCGAATATGGCAATCTGTCAGGACTGCATGCAGAAGACTTTTGATACCATGGGACAGATGCCGGGAATCCCGGGATTTGGTGACATCAACATCGGAGATATGCTCTCAAGCGGAAAGATGCCAAATATCCAGTTTGTGAACATGTCCGACCTGCCATTTGGTAATCAGCAGAAAGTAAAGAAGAAAAAACCGAAAGAGAAAAAGAAAGAAGAGCCGGTTTTAGATATCCGCAAGATTCCGGCACCGCATAAGATCAAAGCAAGTCTGGATGACTATGTGGTTGGTCAGGATTATGCGAAAAAAGTCATGTCAGTAGCTGTTTACAATCATTACAAACGTGTGGCAGCAGGTGCTGAGGCAAATGCAGACGGTATCGAAATTGAGAAATCCAACATGCTGATGGTTGGACCGACCGGCTGTGGTAAGACTTATCTGGTAAAAACGCTGGCAAAACTTCTGGATGTGCCGCTGGCTATCGCAGATGCAACTTCCCTGACAGAAGCTGGTTACATAGGCGATGATATCGAAAGTGTATTGTCAAAACTTCTGACAGCAGCAGACAACGATGTGGAAAAAGCAGAGCGCGGCATCGTATTTATCGATGAGATCGATAAACTTGCCAAGAAGAAAAATGCGACACAGCGTGATGTCAGCGGTGAATCCGTACAGCAGGGAATGTTAAAACTGTTAGAAGGTGCGGAAGTAGAAGTGCCGATTGGAGCAACCAGCAAAAATGCGATGGTTCCGATGACAACCATTGATACATCCAATATTTTATTTATCTGCGGTGGTGCATTCCCGGGACTGGAAGACATCATCAAAGAGCGTTTAAATGAGCATGCATCCATCGGTTTCCAGGCAGATCTGAAGGACAAATACGATAAGGAAGAGAATCTGCTTCGTCAGGTGACCACAGAGGATATCCGTAAATTCGGTATGATTCCGGAGTTTATCGGACGTCTGCCAATCCTGTTTTCACTGGATGCATTATCTGAAGATATGCTGGTACAGATCCTGAAAGAGCCGAAAAACGCGATCATCAAGCAGTATCAGAAGCTGCTTGCTATGGATGAAGTAAAACTGGAGTTTGACGATGGCGCACTGCGTGCCATTGCGAAATGTGCCAAAGAGAAAAACGTAGGAGCCCGTGCACTTCGTTCCATCATTGAGGAATTTATGCTTGATATCATGTATGAAATTCCGAAAGATGACAATATCGGTGCTGTTACTATTACAGAGGCCTATATTGAAAAAACAGGCGGCCCGCTGATCCAGATGCGTGGAACACCGGAGTTGGAAGATAAGTCTGGAACAAACTAGGAAATTGAATCAAAAAATCCCTGCTTCCATTGCGAAGAACAATAAGCAGAGAGGAAACAAAGGCAGGAGAAAGAGCAAAGGTGCTTATTTCCCCTGCCTATTTTGCAAATAGTAGTTTTTTATTTCTATTGTCTGACATAAATAACATAAATGAACAGCAGAAAAAAGAAAACGACACAATAACTGGACATCTATAAGGAGGATTTTGAATGAAAGAACTGAACCCGAAACTGCAACTGTTTATAGACTTTCTGATGCTGACGGTGGGCTCTGCTATCGCCGCATTTGCCATTGAAGAATTTCTGGTGCCCTGCACGATCCTGGATGGCGGTGTCATTGGTATCGGCATCATGGTAAATAATCTGACCCACATTCCGTTGAGTATTCTGACCATCGTTCTGAACATTCCGTTTCTTCTGATTGGTTCCCGAAAACTTGGTGTCACATTTATTGTGAAATCCGGTTACGCCATGGCGATGTTTTCTATATTTCTGGAAGTATTTGCGCCATGGGTCAATGCAACGGATCAGTATCTGCTGGCGGTATGTTTCGGTGGTGTGATCCTTGGAGCCGGAGTCGGTCTGGTGATCCGTTTTGGCGGCTGCCTGGATGGAACGGAAACGGTAGCTATTTTGCTGAACCGTAAATTCAAATTTCCGGTGGGACAGACGGTGCTGATTTTTAACGTCATTATTTATATTGTAGCGGCGCTGCTTTTTGGATTTGACCGCGCGATGTACAGCCTTCTTACTTATTTTATTACATCGAAGATTATTGATAAGGTAGAGACTGGTCTGGAGCAGGCGAAAGCTGCCATGATCATTACAGATGAGGGAAAAGAAATCGCGGATCAGATTTATCAGAAACTTGGCAGAACCGTGACAATGCTGGAGGGCGAAGGCCTGATCAGTGGGAAAAAAGTTGTATTATACTGCGTATTGAATCGTCTGGAAATCTATGAACTGAAGCGTTTGATCAAAGAAGTTGATACATCTGCATTTATTACAGTCAGTGATGTGTCTGAAATTATTGGAAAACATATTAAAAAGACTGCGATAGAAGAGGTAATGAATAGATAGATAATAGCTAGAGTTATTAATGCGATTTAGAAATGAAAGAAAAAGCACTGTGTATGAAGTGATTCTTGTAAAGGAATCAGATAGAACACAGTGCTTTCTTTATAAATATAAAAGACAGCCAAATCCGAACGGCTGTCTTTTTAAGGAGAAGGTATTTTTTACTATGGGGGTAGCAAAAAACTTATAATGTATT
>CAVAFS010000048.1:0-2589 GCA_963587975.1 Bulleidia sp.
CAGATGTAGAGCCTGCACAGATTGATGCACCGGCAGGCGTAACTATCACAGCAAAAGGTGTCGAGGCTGGTGAATTTGCGCTGGCAAGCGGTGGAAAATTAGTCGTTACAGCATAAGAAAAAGTAACGTTAAGACTGGTCAAACCAGTAGAAATATAGTATACTAAAGCTATAGGATATTAAATGAATAAAACAGGAAAAATGTCGGAATTTCCGGCACTTTTCCTGTATAAAGAAAAAATGTATGAGGTGGATGAAATGACAACAAATGTAAAAAAAGTATTGCATGCAGGAATCAGTGTTTACAACATGGAGGAGTCTCTTGAGTGGTACAAAAAGAACCTTGGTTTTGAGGTAGTAAAAAATGACGGATATGTACCACCACTGAAAGCAAAAATCGTATTCATCGAGAAAGATGGATTCCAGATTGAGTTATTCGAGTATGACGAGCCGAAAAAAATTCCGGAAGACCGTCTGACACCGAACACAGATCTTCAGACTGTTGGAACAAAACACATCGCATTTGCAACAGATGATATGGATGCATTAAAAGCAGGTTTTGTAGAGAACGGTGTTGATATCGCTCATGAAGTTCGTATGGATGGCGAGGCTGTTATGTTTGTTCGTGACTGCAACGGCGTTCTGCTTGAGTTCATTCAGGGTAAATAATATTTTTGTTGAGAGTTGTAAAAGTTTAAGCGGTGCCCCTCTTTTGGGGAACCGCTTTTAGTCGTATCTATCCCTGATGTGGTGGACTGTTAGATTGCCAGAAGGGGTACACGGTACATATGACAATGCGAAATGCGGAGATTGAGGAAAAGAGATGAAAGAGGGACGCAAGCGAATAGGGATCATCATTGTTATTGTCGTTCTGGTATCAATACTGACTGCGTTGTGTGGCACACTGTTTTACGACAGTATGCGAAATAAAGAGTTAAACAAAACGACAGAAGCAGACGATGGTCAGATTGAGATTGAACTGGTATATGCGTATCAGAATCCGCAGTGGAATTCTGCGATTGAAGCCACGGTACGAAATTTTGAGGAATTGTATCCGAATATTAAAGTAAACTATGAAGTAAACTATGGAGACGGTGTTTATGAAGATATTCTGATCAAAAAAATTGCCAGAGATGAGCTTGGTGACATTGTACAGTTAAAGACGCCGGGAATGTATGCAAACAGTGATATGCTGGGAGAAATTTCCGATGAAGTGACGGATCTGGTAAAATATACTTATGATGTAGATGGAAAAGTATATGGAGTAGGGGCGGTAGAGTCTACTTCCGGTATTATATATAATAAAGATATTTTCGAAAGGTTTCATTTGGATGTGCCACAAACCTACGAGGAGTTTCTGCATGTCTGTGAAGTACTGAAAAGACGTGGAATCACACCGATTGGCGTGGGTGGCAGTGATCTGTGGCATATGGAGTATTGGGTAAATCACTTTTTCCGAACAGATGTGTTATCCAAAAATAAAGACTGGCTCAGTGAGTGTTCTGCAGGAAATGTGTCATGGACAGATGAGGAACCGGTAAAAATGCTGACAGATTTAAAAGGTCTGTTTGATGCAGGGTATGTCAACGAAGACTGGCAGACAACCAGAGATGGAAATCTGTCATACAAGATGGCGGAAGGTGAAATTGCGATGATGTACACCGGAGCATGGACGTCTTTTGCAATTCAGAAGTTGAATAAAGATATGAATCTGGGCTGGTTTTATGTGCCGGACGAAAAGGGAATCACCTATGCGGGAGATAACCTGGATACGTTCTGGTCTGTAACAAAAGAGTGCGAGAGTGATCCACAGCACTATGAGGCTGCGATGACATTCCTGAAATATTTTTATTCGGAAAAAAATTACACGCTGGTCTGCGAATCCATTTGTGGCTTTCCAGTGACGAAGGAGTGGATTGCTACGACCGGAGTAAAGTTTCAGGAAGAAACAGAGCGGGCGTTCCGCAGCAGCAATGAACAGATTGCAACTTACATTGGAGATGAGGATACGCCGGTAGAGTTTGAAAAAGGTATGTTGCTTCTTCTGCGAGGTGAATTGAGTGGAGAACTTTCTGTGGAGGAGACAGCCAGCCGTCTGCAGCAATTGTGGGAAAACAGTGAGACAAGCCAGGAGGAAAATCAATGAGAAAGAAAATATTTGATACCACCTTCGGAAAGCTGACGGTGGCCTATGTGTTTTTCGGCATGATTCCGCTGCTTTTACTGAGTCTTCTGTTTTTCACCAGATTTACGGATAGTGTCAGAGAGACGATGATCCGAAACTATGCGCAGATTAACGGATATTTTGCCAGAAATGTCGGAGATATCATAGGATCAGCGGATGATGCCATGTCTGAGCTGTATAATTATGAAAATGAGCAGGGAGAGAGTCTGGCTATTGTGCTCAAAGACAATCAGATCAGTGATGGCGAACGGGCCGTACAGGTGGTAAGTGTTCTGAATGATGTTATGTCACAGAGCAAACATATTGCATCCACTCGATTTGTGGATTATAACGGACAGATATACAGCGTGTATTATAATCAGGAAAAAACACTGCGAAATGATGCAGAATATTATACGCAGATGA
>CAVAFS010000049.1:0-3031 GCA_963587975.1 Bulleidia sp.
GATTAAAAAATATCAAAAACAATGTTATAATGAGAAAAGTTTCTCAAATAGAACTTATATAGAAAATACATAAGAGGAAAAACAAGACATTATGACATTAAGAGAATTGGAAATTGGAAAAAGTGCGGTGATCAAAACAGTAGGCGGTGAAGGTGCTCTGCGACAGCACTTTTTAGATATGGGAATGATTCCGGGAGCGGAAATAACTGTGGTGAAGTTTGCGCCGATGGGAGATCCGATGGAACTTCAGATTCATGGTTATGAGCTGACACTGCGTCTGGCGGAAGCGGATCAGATTGAGATTAATCCGATTGGAAAACGAAGCAATGAGCATAAGCGTACGGTAAAGGAACTTGGTTCCGAGCATCCGGGTATCGGTGAGACTGGAAAGTTTCATTCGAAAAAGGATGAAAATCCATTGCCGGAAGGTACAATGTTGACCTATGCGCTGGTAGGAAATCAGAACTGCGGTAAGACAACATTATTTAATCAGCTGACGGGTTCAAATCAGCATGTAGGAAATTTCCCTGGGGTCACTGTGGATCGAAAAGATGGTTCTATCAAAGGACATCCGGAAACAAATGTGACGGATCTGCCGGGCATTTATTCCATGTCTCCTTATAGCAGTGAGGAGATTGTATCCAGAAACTTTGTTTTAAATGAGAAGCCAAAGGCAATCATCAACATTCTGGATGCAACAAATATTGAGCGAAATCTGTATCTGACCATGCAGCTGCTTGAGATGGATATTCCGATGGTAGTGGCCCTGAATATGATGGATGAGGTGCTTGGCAATCAGGGTTCCATTGATGTCAATGGAATGGAAGCGTTGCTTGGTGTACCTGTGATTCCGATTTCAGCGGCTAAAAATCAGGGTGTGGATGAGCTGATCACCCATGCGCTGCATATTGCAAAATATCAGGAGCGGCCGCTACGGCAGGATTTTTGTGATAAGACGGATCATAACGGCTCGGTACATCGCTGTATTCATGCAGTCATTCATCTGATTGAGGATCATGCGCAGGCGGCGGATATTCCGGTGCGGTTTGCGGCGACAAAGGCCATCGAGGGAGATCCCTTGATCCTGGAACAGCTGAAACTGGATCAGAATGAGCGGGAAATGCTGGAACATATTGTACAGCAGATGGAGACGGAGCGTGAGGTTGATCGAAGCGCCGCAATAGCCGATATGCGTTTTGACTTTATCGAGCGTCTGTGTGAGCAGACCGTTGTAAAACCAAAGGAGAGCAAAGAACGCATCCGCAGTGAGAAAATCGACCGGATTCTGACTGGTAAATATACGGCAATTCCATGTTTTATTGGAATCATGGCACTTGTATTTTATCTGACATTCAATGTGATCGGAGCTGGTTTACAGACACTGCTTGAAATTGGGATTGATAAACTGTCGGCCATTGTGGATGCTGCAATGACCGCAACACATGTAAACAGTGCTATGCACAGCCTTGTGATTGACGGAATTTTTACCGGCGTTGGAAGCGTTTTAAGTTTCCTGCCGATTATTGTGACACTGTTCTTTTTCCTGTCTCTGATGGAGGACAGCGGTTACATCGCCAGAGTCGCTTTTGTCATGGATAAACTGCTGCGAAAAATAGGTCTGTCCGGTCGAAGTATCGTACCGATGCTGATCGGATTTGGATGTACGGTTCCGGCGGTTATGGCAACGCGTACCCTGACCAGTGAGCGTGACAGGAAAATGACGATTTTACTGACTCCATTTATGAGCTGTACGGCGAAACTGCCGATTTATTCGTTCTTTGTCAGCGCATTTTTTCCGAAAAAGGGCGGACTCATCATGACTGGGCTGTATCTGCTTGGTATTGGCGTCGGAATTTTAATTGCGTTTTTATACAAAGGAACATTATTCAAAGGCGAACCGGTTCCGTTCGTCATGGAACTGCCGAATTATCGTCTGCCGGGAGCGAAAAACGTGACACAGCTTTTGTGGGAAAAAGCAAAAGATTTCCTGCAGCGAGCATTTTCCGTGATCTTTATCGCAACGATCGTGGTATGGTTCCTGCAGAGTTTTGATCTGCATATGAATATGGTAACAGATTCTGCAGACAGTATTCTTGCAGCAATTTCAGGCATTTTGGTACCGATTTTCCGCCCGCTTGGCATGGGTGACTGGCGGATCTGTACCTCCCTGATCAGCGGATTTATTGCAAAAGAGAGTGTGGTATCCACGCTGGAAGTGTTGTTTGGCGGAAGTATAGGAAGCATGATTTCTTCTCTGACAGCGGCATCCATTCTGGTGTTCAGTCTGCTGTATACACCGTGCGTCGCAGCTGTCGCCTCTATCAAACGGGAGCTTGGAGCAAAATGGGCAGTTGGCGTGGTTATCTGGCAATGTGTCATCGCATGGATTGCGGCCTTGGTGGTACATCTGATTGGATTACTGATCGGAATAGTGTAAGTACAAAACCAAGTAAGTGTGGATTAATTTGCAAAGGTAGTAAGTGATTCACCGTAACGTAGTAGAAGTGACAGGATAACGTTTTTCTCTGAAAGCGATTGTTAGCTGAGGAGACAAACGTTATCCTGTCACTTTTCATAACCTATCGAGTAACCATTTTCCCGCTTTTCATAACCTATCGAGTAACCATTTCGCCGCTTTTCATAACCTACCGGGCAGCCAACAAAGAATTTCACAAAATCTTCACAATTTTTTAGCACTCGATGCTTGACATGGCTAATAATAGATGCTATAGTACAACTAGAACAAAGGAAGAGAGATAAAAGGAAACGAAAAGTTCCGAAGATCTCAAATCTGAATGCTCAAGCAATCAACACTTCGGATTCTCCGAATGTGCAGAAAATATATTTAATTACTGAAAGGAGTAATGACTTATGATGATGCCTAGAATTTTTGGAGAAAACTTATTTGATGATTTTATGAACGACTTTGCATTTCCGGATTTTGGAAATGATATTGAGAAAACATTGTATGGTAAACATGCAAAGAACCTGATGAAGACAGATGTCAAAGATACCGAGAACGGATATGAAG
>CAVAFS010000049.1:3041-8722 GCA_963587975.1 Bulleidia sp.
CTGGAGAACGGTACATTGACCGTCAGCGCAGCAAAAGGTCTCGACAAAGACGAGGAGAACAAGGAGAAAAAATATGTAAGACGTGAGCGTTATGCAGGCAGCATGAGCAGAAGCTTTTATGTTGGTGAGCATGTTGACGTTGAAGATATTCATCCGAAATATGAAAACGGTATTTTAAGCTTCATTGTTCCGAAAAAGGAGCAGAAAGCCGTAGAGGAGAAAAACAAATTTATTTCCATTGAAGGTTAATATGATCAAATAAGATTTTATAATGAACTCTCCCTGAGTAGATCCCCGGCAGGACGTAAAAATCCCGCCGGGGATTTTGTGTTTGACAGGAAATTATGATAAATTTCCTATTACACAAAAGCACTTCGTGCAAACGATGCACACTTTCTTGTTGTCCACAAAACATGTGTTTGGTATAATAAAGGAAAAATGCAAATGGGGGAAATGGATATGCATTACGAAGAAAAAGATTTTGTCCAGACCGGCGGATCGGAGATGGAAGAACTGGTGGCTCACACAAGAGAACTGACCCGGGAATATTATTTCAGTGATCCTCGGGATATGGAAAACCGCACACGGATTCTGCGGGAAATGCTGGGGCATGTCGGTGAAAATGTGGTGGTAGATCGTCCGATTCACTGTGACCATGGAAAAAATATTTTTATCGGGGATAATGTAATTATTAACATGAACTGTACCTTTGTGGATAATGAAACCATCCGCATTGGAAATAATGTGTTGATTGCCTCTAACGTGCAGATTTATACGTCTTCTCATCCGGTGCTGCCGCAGGAACGGCTTGTGGAAAACTGGAAGAAAGAGGATGGTTTGTTTTTCCGTACATATGCGCTGCCTGTGGAAATTCAGGATAATGTGTGGATTGGCGGCGGCTGCATTATTTTACCGGGTGTGACGATCGGGAAAAACAGTGTGATCGGAGCGGGGAGTGTGGTGACACGCTCGATTCCGGCAAATTGTGTGGCGGTAGGAAATCCGTGTAAAGTATATCGGACGTTTGAAACTGAAAAAAAGGATAATGCTGAAAAATAGCATATTGTGCGAAATGATCTTCTATATGGAAATAGAAGCAAAACAGACAGCAGAAGCAGGAAAAATATAATAGGAATTTGGAAAGGACAGGCAGCATATGAAGTTTTTTCATTTATCAGACCTTCACATCGGATTAAAACTGATCAACCGGGATCTGAGGGAAGATCAGGAATATATTTTACATCAGATCGTTGAGCTTGCAGTGCAGGCACAGCCGGATGCGCTGGTGATCGCAGGAGATATTTACGATAAAGCAGTTCCATCGGCAGAAGCCATGGAAGTATTGGATGGATTCATCTCAGAACTGACGAAAATGCTGCCGGATCTGGTGATCATGATGATCAGCGGCAATCATGACAGTGCCATTCGTGTGAACTGCTATCGAAATGTGCTGGCGCGGCAGAAGCTTCATATGATCGGCATGCCGCCGGTTCGTCCGGAAGAATGGATGGAAAAAATTGTATTGCAGGATGCGTATGGTCCGGTGAATTTCTATCTGCTGCCATTTGTGAAACCTTCTATGGTAAAACAGATTACGGGAACGGATGAAAAAGGAAATAATCTGTCTTACGATGAGACAATCCGACGTCTGATCGCACGGGAAGACATCAATGAATCAGAGCGGAATGTGTTTGTCAGTCATCAGTTTTATTTACCTGTGGGAAAGGATGCGGATGAAATCGAGCGCATGGATTCCGAGATTCGTACGGTAGGAAATATTGATGAAGTGTCTGCGGAAGTGCTGCGGGTATTTGACTATGCGGCATTGGGACATATTCACAAACCGATGAGAGTGGAAAATGAATATTACCGCTATTGCGGCACGCCACTGGCTTGTTCCATCAGTGAAGCGGGACAGGAAAAAGGCGTGATTGAAGTGGAACTTGGAGAAAAAGGAGAAGTGCAGACCAGAGTACTTCTGTTAAAACCATTACGTCAGATCAAAGTGCTGAAAGGAAGCACAGAGGAAGTGCTGGCGCAGGCCTGTGAGGATTATGTATCCGTGACGCTGACAGATCAACCGGATTTTGACACGCAGGATCGGATTCGTGCGTCATTTCCATATTTGTTGGAGATCCGCCGGGAAATGCTGACACAGCGGGATTATGCGGCGGCATGGAAAGTACAGGAAAAAATGGATCCATTTGAAACCTGCTGTTCATTCTTGGGAGATGCCACAGATGAGGAAAAAGAGATTTTGCAGGATGTGGTGAATACGGTATTTACGGGAGGTGCGGCAGAATGAAACCATTGAAATTAACAATGCAGGCCTTCGGTTCTTATGTAAAACCGGGAACCATTGATTTTGAAAAACCGGAGCAGAATCTGTTTCTGATCACGGGAGATACCGGAGCCGGAAAAACGACGATTTTTGATGCAATCGTATTTGCATTGTACGGAGAAGCAAGTTCCGGTGCAAATAAAAAAAGCGGAAATGAATTGCAGAGTCAGTATGCAAAGCCGGATTTAGAACCTTTCGTGGAGTTGACATTTTCGGAAGGCGATGGCGCCAGTCAGCAGGTTTATACGGTGCGAAGAACTCCACGTCATATTCGTCCGTTTAAAAGAGGAACCGGAACGAAAGAAGAAAAAGAGACGGTATCACTGATTTTGCCGGATCAGACGGAATTTTCCCAGAATAAGAAGGAAACGGATGAAAAACTGGTGGAGATTCTTGGACTGACCAAGGGGCAGTTTATGCAGGTTGCAATGATCGCCCAGGGTGAATTTATGGAGTTGTTGCGGGCAAAATCCGATGAGAAAAAGGTGATTTTTCGAAAGTTGTTCAACACGGAAGCCTATCAGAGAATCGTAGAGGAACTTGGACAGCGCCGCAAGGAAAAACAGCAGGAAATTGCCGTGATCCGCACCGAATGTCAGACCGAAGCCGGACACATCGAAATCCCGGAGAACTATGAGCGCGCAGAGGTAGTGCGGGAAATCAAAGAAAAAGTGATCCGCTCAGAACGTTTCCTTGTGACAGATATGGAGCAGTTGTTAGCAGAATTGGAACTGTTGTGCGCATATTTGCAGGAAAAACAGCAGGAGATAAAAGTGCAGGTTCAGGCGGCAGAGCAGGAACGCAATCGGGCGCAGGAGAAGTTTGCAAAAGCAGAGCAGCTTTTACAGGTGTATCAGCAGCTGGAGCAGGCAAAGGCAGTTCTGGATGAGTGCAAAGCGCAAGCGGAGCAGATGCAAAAACAGGAAGTGTTGACCGGACAGATTCGCAGTGCCTATGAGATTCAGAGCGGTTTCCGACGTTTGCAGGACGGCATACAATTGATCGAAAATACCGAAAAAGAACTGAAAAACTGTGAACAACAGCTGCCAGAATTATTGAAAAATGCACAGGAAACTGCAGAGCAGGAGAAAGAAGCCACGGCAGAACAGCAGAAACAAAATGCAGGATACAGTCGTGTCGCAGAACGCGTCAGTCAGGCACTGGAGACGTTCCAGAAGATTGCTGATGTGACAGTGCAAATACAGAAAAAAGAAGTAGAGCAGAAATCATCAGAGCAGGAAGCAAAACAGGCAGAAGAAAAGCAGAAACAATTAGAGACACAAATTCAGCAGTGGAAGGCACAGTCGGATGCAAAAAAAGATGCACCGACGAAGCTGGCTTACTGGGAAAATCAGAAAAAAGAAGCAGAAGCACTGGCAGAGGAAGTACAAGAAGCAAAGAAGCTACATGCGGAATCAGCCAAACAGAAGAAAATGGTAGAAGCTGCGCAGAAAGCGTTTTCAGAAGCAAGCAAGAGCTATCAGGAAGCACATGGCAGATACGAAACCATGCGTCAGATTTTTTTCAATATGCAGGCGGGACTGATTGCAAAAGAGCAGTTAAAGCCTGGACAGCCTTGCCCGGTGTGTGGTTCCGTGGAACATCCTGCGCCTTGTGAACTTGCGGAGGAACACAGCGAGATCACCCGGGAAAAACTGGATGAGATAAGTCTGCAAATTGAAACAATGAGGGCAGAGCAGGAGGCATGTGCGTTGAGGGCGCATGCTGCAGGCGTGCTTGCAGAAGAGAAAGAGCAGATTGTAAAAAATGCGGTTGAAAAGTTGTTCGGACATATGCAGGACAGCTTGAAAGAAATTCCAGAAAGTATGGAACTTGCACTGGCAGATGCAATCGTAGCGTCCAGTCAGAAAGAACTTGAATTAGCAGGAAAAGAATTGCTGGCAGATGTTAAATTGCTGGAAAAAGTGCAAGATCAGTTAGAAAATGCAGAAACTGAAAAGGTGCAGTTAGAAGAAACGTTGCAGAAAGCAAAGGAACGTCAGCAGAACATACAGACGGAGCTTGAAAGCAGCCGCGCGGTATGGAAAAATCTCACCGGTTCGCTTACCTTCTCATCGAAAGAAGATGCAGAACGTGAGTTAGAAAGCGTAAATGCAGCCAGGACACAGGCGGATGAAGCCTATGCGAAAGCAGCGAAGCTGACGGAGCAGGTGCGACAGACGCTGGATAAGATGCAGGCGCTGGAACACCGCTACCGGGAGGAGCTCCCGAAGCTTGTGGAAGCGCGGCAGCAGCGACAGGCAGAATATGAAGCATTACAGGCAGAACGTGGTCTGACGGAAGAAAACTGGCAGGAGCTGACGCAGTCATATTCTGCAAAAGATGCAGAAACGTTTCAGCAGGAAATCAATATCTACAAAGAAAAAGTGGCGCGTGCACAGGGCATTTACACTTCTGCAAAAGAGCAGATCGGGGATCAGTCAAAACCAGATCTGGAAATAACCGGACAGAAGTGCAAAGAAGCAGAAAATCAGTTACAGAATCTGAGAAAGGAGCAGGAACAGTGGAACCTGTATACACGGACAGATTGTGCAACCTATGAGATTTTAAAACCCAAAATGGAAACCCGGGCAGAAATTCTGGCGCAGCATCAGCGGATCAACGAATTGTACAATCGTCTGGCAGGAAATGTCAGCGGTTCCCGTATGGATCTGGAGACCTTTGTACAGCGGCAGTATCTGGAAAAAATTCTGTATGCGGCAAACAGGCGTTTTCTGGAGATGTCCGCAGGACAGTTTGAACTGCGGATGTATGATCTGGAGAAAGCCGGCGAGGGAAGAAATCACGGACTTGATCTGATGGTATATTCTGCAGTGACCGGGAAAGTGCGGGAAGTGCGTACTTTATCCGGCGGAGAGTCCTTTATGGCGGCATTGTCACTGGCTCTTGGTATGGCAGATCAGATTCAGGAAAGTTCCGCAGCGATCCATCTGGACGTGATGTTTATCGACGAGGGATTTGGATCCTTAGATGAACATTCCAGAAATCAGGCAGTGCGCGTGCTGCAGGAGATGGCAGGTGGAAGAAAATTGATCGGTATCATTTCCCATGTGACGGAGTTAAAGCAGGAAATTGACGATCAGCTTATCGTAAGCAAGGATGAAAATGGAAGTCATGTGCGCTGGCAGATCAGCTAAAAATCTTCCATTTTCAGCAGTATTTGCATAAACATGTAAATCAGAATCATAATCCCGGAGGTTTTGTGTTAAAATCCCCGGGATTAGTTGAAAAATAACCGGAATATCGGTATGATGTTAAGAAACGGGAGGAACAGAACATGAAAGTTTTAATGTTAAATGGCAGTGCAAAAGCCAATGGA
>CAVAFS010000050.1:0-1385 GCA_963587975.1 Bulleidia sp.
TGGATTCACTGAACGAGGGCATTATTTTGAAATCCCTGAAAGAATCTGGTAAAAATAAAACGGTAGTATTAGTATCGCATCGCACTTCGACCATGAACGTGGCGGATGTGGTCTACGAAATGGAAAACGGAAGGATTTCATAGTGTAAATAATGCCCAATTTATTTTTTCCTTGAAGGGCGATTGTTAGCCCGAAAGACAA
Organism: Bulleidia sp.; assembly: GCA_963587975.1. Taxonomy (GTDB): domain Bacteria; phylum Bacillota; class Clostridia; order Lachnospirales; family Lachnospiraceae; genus Eubacterium_I. The sequence goes on from CAVAFS010000050.1 coordinate 202, forward strand.
AATCAATGGGGCGCTTTGATAAAAGAAAAATTTAGCCACCAAAGAATTAATAAAAACTACCGGCGCCAATAACGGTGCCTACCACCAAACGAATGTAGGTAAATTTTACAAATATCATGCTGAAAATCGGATGCTTTGATAAAAAAATAACGAAAACGTCAACGTTCTCTTGACAAATAAAATTTCGGATAGTATGATGCTAGCGGTAAAAATGAAACTTTATAAACCGACTTGAGAGTAGGAGAGTGAACACATATGAAAATCAAAAATATCAAAGACGTAAACACATTTCTTGATGTAGTTAATGAGTGCACAGGCGATGTAATGCTGGCATCTGCATATGGTGATAAGTTCAACCTCAAATCTGCACTGACACAGTATGTTGCAGTTGCAGCACTTGTAGGTGAGCATGGAGAAGAGCTTGAATTATGGTGCTCTGATCGTGAGGATGAGGCGAAATTTCTTTCCATGTTCAAAGAAAATCCGGAAATGATGTAAAAGTCGTATATTTCTTTATGCGTGTTATAACATAAATAGAAAAATCGAAGACTCTTTCTGCGACAAGCGATTCAGCGAGTGACTGAGTTTTGCGAGTTTTGCGCGAGTGGGAAACGACCAGCTTTTATTAGAGTTGGGAACGAGCGCGATAAAACCGAAGCAAAACGAGGGTAGCGAACGGCTAGCGGTTGCAGAAAGAGTCTTCGATTTTTCCTTATATACCATTAAATTATGTCGACACGTTCCGACACAATCCGCACCATCGAACTGTTACAATATCGTGGAAAACAGACAAAAAAGCAGATTTTTTGACAAAATGAGGTGTGGTGACAAATGAAAATTGCAAAGATACTGAGGAATGGTGCCGTGTTTGGATGCTGTATTGGGCTGGTATTTGGATGCAGCAGCTGTGGAACGAAGGAAGTGTTGTCTGCCGGCAAAGAAGAAAGACAGAAGATCGTTGTGGGAACGGATAATTATCCCCCATTTAATTACGAAGATGTGGATGGACATCCAACGGGAATTGATGCAGAACTGGCCACGGAAGCATTTGATCGAATGGGATATGATGTGGTATTTACATATATTGACTGGGAAGAAAAAAGAGAATTGTTGGAGCAGGGAAAGATTGACTGTATCTGGTGCTGTTTTTCGGTTGCGGGACGGGAGAATCTGTATCGTTGGAC
>CAVAFS010000050.1:1395-3878 GCA_963587975.1 Bulleidia sp.
AGCGGATTCCGAAACTGGCAGAGGTCTTTTCGTTGCAAAACCGGGAACTGATCTATCCGTTTTTGAGCAAAGGATATGCGGATGCTGTGGCTGCACATGAGACGGCCATTTTGCAATGTATGAAGGATTATGATCTGGAATATCGTATTCTGGAAGAACCGCTGCTCAGTGTGGGGATTGGTGTTGCTTTTTCAAAGGATGATGAACGTGGTATGGAGCAGGAACTGTCACAGATATTCAAAGAAATGCGTGCAGATGGAACGATGGAGGAAATCATAGGAAAATATCTGGAACATCCGGAAGTATATCTGGAGGTGGACGGGTATGAAAAATAACAGACTGTTGTATGCGATGGAAGTACTTCTTGGCGTTATTCTAATGGGAGGTATTTTTCTGATTGCCATTCATGTGGATACCAAAGTGGCGCAGCGTACGCTGACCAGCACAGTCAGTTATATCAAGGAACAGTGCAATCAGTATAACCGTTTGAATCTTGCTTCCGAGACGAAAAGCGTGATGCGGATTATTGAAAGCGTACATCAGATAGAGGAACGGCTGACAGATCAGAAACTGGAAAATGACAGGGATTCTGTAACAGAGCAGATGCTGGAAAACTGTGCCCGAGACAGCTACGTGACAGGTGTGCTTCTGCTGGATGAAAATGGAACCGTTGAAGCACAGTATCATGATGCGGAGGATGGACTGTCGTTAGATGAGTTTTCGGAGCATATTACATCAGATGCGCTGCTGGATACCATTCAGTTTCCGGAGAAAACATATGCCATGCGTTTTTTCTGCAGGGATGGATCCTATGCAGATCTTGCTGCCCGGGGGAGAAGTGATGGAAGCGGCGTGATCGTTGCTTACTATCATACAACACTGGAGTACACCAGAGCATTTCATCTTTCCGTTGATACGTTGCTGAGTGGTTATAATCTGGAACAGGACGGAACGATTGTGGTGAGCAGTGGAAATCAAATTATTGCATCGAATGATGACTCGATGATTGGAAAAAGTACGGATGACGTGAATATTTTATATAAGATAAAAATGGCATCTGAGAGTGATAAACTGATACATGCAAAAAGTGAAACGCGTCCGCTTGCATATGACTATGGGTTGATGGAGCATGTGCGGAATTATTATGTTTATGCATTTTTGCCGGAAAGTGATGTGTATGACAATACGATTCCGAGCGTTATGTTTTCGCTGATCCTATATGTGATCATTCTGGTCATTATTCATATGGTCCGCTGGAAAATGGCACAAAATTACAGGGAGAAACAGCTGAGTATTCAGCGGCAGTACAATGAACGTCTGCAGAGCAAAAATGAGCAATTGAAAGTAGCCGTGGAGGAGGCAGACCGTGCGAATGCTGCAAAAACAGGATTTCTGTCCCGGATGAGTCATGACATCCGTACACCTCTGAACGGAATTATTGGCCTGCTGGAAATCGGAGAGGCACATCCGGATGATATAAAACTGCTGCGGGAAAATCAGAAAAAAATGAAGATTTCAGCCAATCATCTGCTGTCTCTGATCAATGATATTTTGCAGATGAGCAAACTGGAAAGCGGAGAAGTCGTGCTGTCGGAGGAGCCAATGAATTTGAAAACACTGTCGGATGAGGTATTGACCATCGTGGAACAGCGGGCAGCGGAAGCCGGAGTTACGCTGGAATATGACAAAAGTACGGAGCGGGTAGTTTTTCAGAATATTTATGGAAGCCCCCTGCATGTGCGTCAGATTTTCCTGAATATTTACGGAAATTGTATCAAATATAATAAGATTGGTGGAAAAGTGCAGACAAGCTGCAGATGCCTTGGGGTAGCGCAGGATATTGTGACCTACCAGTGGACGATCAAAGATACCGGGGTGGGAATGAGTCAGGCCTTTATCCGGCACATTTTCGATCCATTTGCACAGGAACGCTCCGATGCAAGAAGTATGTATCATGGTTCGGGGCTTGGCATGGCGATCGTCAAAAATCTGGTGGATAAAATGAATGGAACCATTGAAGTGCAAAGTGAGGAAGGGGTAGGCTCTACGTTTGTGCTTACACTGCCATTCCGCCTGGTGCCGGTGTCGGAGCTGTCAGAAAAGACAGAACAGCCGGAGTGTACAGAAACGAATAAAAACGCAAAAGGAATCGAAGGCTGTCGTCTGCTTCTGGTGGAGGACAATGCGTTAAATGCGGAAATTGCGGAGACACTGCTGGAAGATCAGGGGGCACAGATCACGGTAGTGTCAGATGGTCAGCAGGCCGTGGAGTTGTTTGCAAAGGAAGAACCGGGTACTTTTGACGCAATTTTGATGGACGTGATGATGCCTGTCATGGATGGTCTGACGGCAACCCGCAGAATCCGTGAAATGAGTCGCGAAGATGCAAAAATGATGCCAATTATTGCCATGACGGCGAACGCCTATGATGAGGATATCAGGCAGTGTCTGGATGCAGGCATGAATGCACATCTGGCAAAACC
>CAVAFS010000051.1:0-6855 GCA_963587975.1 Bulleidia sp.
GCTAAATGGATATGGTATTCTGACTGTCCCCGCAAATCTGTTGGATGCGCTATCTGAACGCCCGGAAATTGAATATATGGAAAAACCGAAACGTCTCTTTTTCGCCGTAAACACCGGGCGATCCGCTTCCTGTATTACACCTCTGCAGACCACGCCCATGGAAAATACACAAAATACTGCTTTTACGCGCTCTGTTTCATCCGCTGCTACTGCAGCTCCCTCCACTTTCTCAGATAATGCAATCCCCCAAAATACCCTCACTTTGAAAAATCCGGAACGAAACAACCTCTACGGCTCCGGTATCCTCATTGCCATCATCGACTCCGGCCTTGATTACGCCCACCCGGATTTCTGCAACGCAGACGGCACCACCCGGATCATCGAACTCTGGGATCAGAGTCTCGACCGCATTTTCACACAAGCCGAAATCAATGACGCACTGCAGGCTCCTTCTTCTCAGGAACGCTATGCAATCGTCCCAAGCCGGGACTTGTCCGGTCACGGCACTCACGTTGCCGGAATTGCTGCCGGAAACGGACGTGCATCGAACGGGCAGTACCGCGGTGTCGCCCCGCAGAGTTCCCTCTTAATCGTAAAACTAGGCATTTCCAATCCAGATAGTTTCCCCCGCACCACGGAATTAATGCGTGCCGTTGATTATGTATTACAAAAAGCATTTACGTTACAAATGCCCGTAGCAATCAACTTAAGTTTTGGCAATAATTATGGTTCCCATGACGGTGCAAGCCTGTTGGAAACATACCTCGATAATGTATCTTCCTACTGGAAATCCTGTATTATCACCGGAACTGGAAATGAAGGTGCTTCCCAGATTCACACTTCTGGAACATTTCTGACGAATAATTCCCCTGTCACCATTCCGTTTTCTGTCAGCGATTATGAATCAGGATTAAATCTCCAGCTTTGGAAATCCTACTCTGATGAAATTGAAGTATCCCTGCGGCATCCAAATGGCACCATCATCGGACCTTTTCAAGAGCGGCTTGGCACGTATCGCTTCACCGCCGGAATGACGGAACTTCTGGTGTATTATGGCAAACCAAGTCCCTACAGTACCAGTCAGGAAATCTATCTGGATTTTATTCCCCGTGGAAGTTATATCGATACTGGCGTATGGGAACTGACACTGAATCCCCGTCGCATCACCGCCGGATCTTATGACCTCTGGCTTCCGGGACAGTCCGTGATCGGCAGCGGTACCGGATTTTTGTATCCTACGGAAGATACCACCCTTACGATTCCTTCCACCGCAGCCAAAGTCATTTCCGTTGGTGCTTACAATGCTGCCTTCAACAGTTATGCACCTTTTTCCGGACGTGGATTTACCCGGATGGAACACCGCGTGAAACCGGATCTGGCGGCTCCCGGTGTCAACATCATTTCTGCAGCACCCGGCGGCGGTTATACTTCAAAGAGCGGTACTTCCATGGCAGCGCCCTTTGTCACAGGAAGCTGTGCCTTACTGATGGAATGGGGAATTCTGCATGGCAATGATCCTTATCTATATGGCGAAAAGGCCAAGGCTTACTTAATTCGGGGCACAAAAAAACTGCCCGCCTTCACGGAATACCCCAATCCCTATATCGGGTGGGGTACTCTGTGTACGGCAGACAGCGTACCTATTTAATTAAGATTCCTTACTGCTCTGTTACAGTTACTTTTACTTTGTCAAGATGCCAGATATCATCTACGTACTCCTGAATGGTTCTGTCAGAAGAGAATTTTCCAACATGAGCTACATTCAGCATTACGAGTTTTGCCCAGCCTTTCTCGTCTCTGTAAGCTTTCTCCACACGCTCCTGAGCTTCTGCGTAAGAACGGAAGTCTTTCAGACAGAAGTAAGTATCAGCGAACTGTGTGCACTGTGTATTCAGCAGTGAGTTGTACAGATCACGGAACAGCTCCGTATCATTTCCGGAATAGAATCCGTTAATGAGCTGCATCAGTACCTGACGGATTTCCTGATCCTGGTTGAAGATATCCATCGGGTTGTAATCACGGTTCTGCTCATGTGCAATAACTTCGTCAGAACTCATACCAAAGATAAACAAGTTCTCTTTGCCGACTTCCTCAGCCATCTCTACGTTTGCACCATCCATAGTACCAATGGTTGCAGCACCGTTTAACATGAATTTCATGTTACCGGTTCCGGATGCCTCTTTACTTGCAGTGGAAATCTGCTCGCTGACATCTGCTGCTGCAAAGATCCACTCAGCGTTGGATACTTTGTAATCCTCAATAAATACAACTTTCAGTTTGTTATCAATGCTTGCATCGTTGTTGATCACATCAGCTACGGAGTTGATCAGTTTGATGGTCAGTTTTGCATTTTTGTAACCTGCAGCTGCTTTTGCACCAAAGATAAAGGTTCTTGGATAGAACTCCATCTCCGGATGCTCTTTGATCTTGTTGTACAGATACATAACATGCAGAATGTTCATCAGCTGACGTTTGTACTCATGCAGACGTTTTACCTGTACATCAAAGATGGAACGCGGATCTACTTCGATGCCATTGTGCTCCTGGATGTATTTTGCCAGACGCAGTTTGTTCTGGTATTTGATCTGCATGAATTCCTGCTGTGCTTTCGGATCATCTACGTATACAGCAAGTTTCTCCATATGGCTTAAGTCTGTGATCCAGTCGTTTCCGATCTTGTTGGATACCCACTCAGCCAGCAGCGGATTTCCGTGATACAGGAAACGACGCTGTGTAATACCGTTTGTCTTGTTGTTGAATTTCTCCGGGAACATCTCGTAGAAATCTTTTAACTCCTGATTTTTCAGGATTTCTGTATGCAGTCTTGCAACACCGTTTACAGAGTAACCTGCAACGATGGCAAGGTGTGCCATTTTTACCTGACCGTCATGAACGATGGCCATTTTATCTTTTTTGTACTGGTTGCCCGGGTACTTTTTGTCTACTTCGATGAGGAATCTGCGGTTGATCTCCTCAACGATCTGGTAAATACGCGGAAGCAGACGGGAGAAGATCTCGATCGGCCATTTCTCCAGAGCCTCTGCCATGATGGTGTGGTTGGTGTATGCACATGTTTTTGTTGTGATATCCCATGCCTCTTCCCATGTCAGGCCTTCCTCATCCAAAAGGATTCTCATCAGCTCGGCAACTGCTACAGTCGGGTGTGTATCGTTCATCTGGATGGTTACTTTCTCAGAAAGTTTGTGGATATCCGGATGATATTTTTTATAACGGGCTACGGCACGCTGTACGCTGGCAGATACGAAGAAGTACTGCTGTTTCAGACGCAGCTCTTTACCCTGAATATGGTTGTCGTTCGGATACAGAACTTCTACCAGGTTTCTTGCAAGGTTTTCCTGCTCAACGGCTTTTCTGTAATCACCTTTGTCAAAGGAATCCAGCTCGAAGCACTCCATCGGCTCAGCATCCCAGATCATCAGAGTGTTTACCATGTTATTGTTGTAACCAACGATCGGCATATCGTACGGAACAGCCAGTACGGACTGATAATTTTTCTGAACAAATTTTGTACGTCCGTTCTCAGCCGGCTCTGCCTGTACATAACCGCCAAATTTGACTTCAAAAGAATGCTCCGGTCTGCGCAGCTCAAACGGATATCCGTTTTTCAGCCAGTTATCCGGCACTTCTACCTGATAACCGTCTTTGATCTTCTGTTTGAACATACCGTAACGGTAACGGATACCGCAGCCGTAAGCCGGGTAACCCAGTGTAGCCAGAGACTCCATGAAACATGCAGCCAGACGGCCCAGACCACCGTTTCCAAGTGCCGGATCCGGCTCCTGATCCTCAATGGCATTCAGGTCAAATCCCATCTCATCCAATGCTTCTTTTACTTCCTGGTATGCGGTCAGGTTGATCAGGTTGTTGCCAAGGGCACGGCCCATCAGGAACTCCATGGACATGTAATATACCATTTTCGGATCTTCCTTGTCGAAGGTCTGCTGGGTAGCAAGCCAGTTGTCAATGATGACATCTTTTACCGCGTAAGATACCGCCTGGAAGACTTCCTGTTCGGAAGCCTCCTCCATGGTTTTACGGTAAAGTGTTTTTACATTGTCTTTTACGCATTTGATGAATTCTTTTTTGTCAAATAAAATATTTTTCATTACTGTTTTTCCACTCCTAACTCAACTTTGTGACCGTTGATATTCCACTCTTTCTGGTAGCCTTCTAATGCGCCTTCTTTGATATCTACAGCAAGAACTTCACTCTGGATCTGCTCTTTGTGTGCTGCAAATACGTCGCAGATGGTTTTTTCTGCCTTGAAGGAAAGGACGATCTTATCCATAACTTCAAATCCTGCCTCTTTACGCATTGTCTGTACCTTACTGATAATCTCACGGACAAAGCCTTCCTCAATCAGTTCTGGTGTTAATTTTGTATTCAGTACAACAGTGATGTCATTTCCTGTCTCAGTAGCAAATCCTTCTGTCTGAGCTACGGAGATCAGTAAGTCTTCTTCTGTCAGAACGATGCTGTCGCCCACTTCAGATAAGGTGATGGAACCTTCTTTTTTCAGCTGTGCCATAGCAGCGTGTCCGTCGATATTTTCCAGAGCAGCTTTGATCTTGCCAAGGAATTTACCATATTTTGGTCCAACGGTACGAAGCTGCGGTTTGAAGCTGTAATTTGTATATGCGCTGACATCCTCGATGAAGCTTACTTTCTTGATATTCAGCTCATCCTCGATGATCTCAACGAAGAACTCCGGTACTTCGAACGGTGCTTTTACATACATATCGCCGATCGGCTGTCTGTTTTTGATGTTTGCTCCGTTTCTTGCTGCACGGCCAAGTACAACGATCTTCAGTACTTCTTCCATGTTTTTCTCAAGTTCCGGATTGATCATTGCCTCGTCAACAACCGGGAAGTCACACAGATGGATACTTTCCGGAGCGTCTTTGTCAATGCTTCTTACCAGATTCTGGTAAATGTCCTCTGTCATGAACGGAATCATCGGAGCGGCAGTCTTGCAGATGGTTACCAGTGCAGTATACAGTGTCATATACGCATTGATCTTATCCTGCTCCATGCCTTTGGCCCAGAAACGCTCACGACTTCTTCTTACATACCAGTTACTCATATCATCTACGAAATCCTGCAGTGCTCTTGCAGCTTCCGGGATTCTATAGTTTCCAAGGTTGTCGTCTACTGCTTTTACGGTAGAGTTCAACTTGGAGAGCAGCCATTTATCCATAACGGATAATTTATCATACTCAAGTGCATATTTTGTTGCATCAAACTCATCAATGTTTGCATACAGAACGAAGAATGCGTAAGTATTCCACAGAGTACCCATGAATTTACGCTGTCCTTCCATAACGGCTTTTCCATGGAAACGGTTCGGCAGCCACGGTGCGGAGTTGATGTAGAAATACCAACGGATGGCATCTGCACCGTATTTCTGCAGTGCGTCAAACGGATCAACGGCATTTCCTTTGGATTTACTCATCTTCTGTCCGTTCTCATCCTGTACGTGACCCAGAACGATAACGTTCTCGTATGGTGCCTTGTTGAATAACAGTGTGGACTCTGCCATCAGGGAGTAGAACCATCCACGAGTCTGGTCTACAGCCTCTGAAATGAACTGAGCCGGGAACTGCTGCTCAAATACTTCTTTATTTTCAAACGGATAATGATGCTGTGCAAACGGCATTGCTCCGGAATCGAACCAACAGTCAATAACTTCCGGTACACGGTGCATATCTTTGCCACAGTGCGGACACTTAATAGTAACAGCATCGATATACGGGCGGTGAAGCTCTACTTCTGCAGCCTTCGGATCTCCGCTCTTCTCAGCCAGCTCTGCGCGGCTTCCGATGGATTCCATATGACCGCACTCACACTGCCATACGTTCAGCGGAGTTCCCCAGTAACGGTTACGGGAAATACCCCAGTCCTGAATGTTCTCCAGCCAGTCACCGAAACGTCCTTTTCCGATGGATTCTGGAATCCAGTTTACGGTAGCGTTGTTGCGAACCAGATCATCTTTGACTTCTGTCATCTTGATGAACCAGGATTCTCTTGCATAGTAGATCAGCGGAGTATCACATCTCCAGCAGTGCGGATAACTGTGCTCGAACTTCGGTGCGTCAAAGAGCAGTCCTTTTTCTTCCAGATCTTTTAATACCATCGGATCTGCTTTTTTTACAAATACACCTTCGTACGGTGTCTCTTTTGTCATCTCACCTTTTCCGTTTACTAACTGAACAAACGGAAGGTCATACTTACGTCCTACCTGGGCGTCGTCCTCACCAAATGCAGGTGCGATGTGAACCACACCGGTACCATCGGTCAGTGTAACGTAATCAGCGCATGTTACATAATAGCCTTTTTTGTGCTGTTTCTCACAGATATCTACCGCACAGTCAAATAACGGCTCATACTCTTTGTACTCCAGGTCTTTTCCTTTGTAGGTCTCAAGTACTTCGTATACTTTTGTGCCAGCCTCTTCATCAGCCAGTTTGCCAAGAACAGTGTCACAAAGTGCCTCTGCCATATAATACGTATATCCGTCAGCGGCTTTTACTTTCACATAAGTCTCAACCGGGTTTACACAAAGTGCCACGTTGGACGGCAGTGTCCACGGTGTAGTGGTCCATGCCAGGAAATATGCGTCCTCGCCTTTTACTTTGAAACGAACCACTGCAGAACGCTCTTTGACATCTTTGTATCCCTGTGCTACCTCATGGGAAGACAGCGGAGTACCACAACGCGGGCAATAAGGAACGATCTTGAAACCTTTGTATAACAGGCCTTTGTCCCAGATTTTTTTCAGTGCCCACCACTCGGACTCGATGAAGTTGTTGTCATAGGTAACATATGGGTTGTCCA
>CAVAFS010000052.1:0-2481 GCA_963587975.1 Bulleidia sp.
GATTTACAGTCTGTCCCCTTTGGCCACTCGGGAATCCACCCATTTGCGAAACAAGCGCCAAGTGCTCATTCCGCTGTTTACTATATCACGTTATTCACGCTCATGCAAGTACTTTTTTTAATGCGTCCTCATCCGCAACCAGTGTAAAATTCGGATGCAGCTGCAGGATCGATGCCGGGACTTCCGGTGTCACCGGTCCGAAAAATGCCTTCTGTACGGCATCGGCTTTGTCCTCACCAGATGCCACCAGCACAACTTTTTTTGCCTGGATGATATCACAAATTCCCATGGTCAGTGCATGCCGCGGTACATCATCAATACTGTCAAAGAAACGTTTATTTGCTTCGATGGTGGACTCTGCCAGGCTGACGCAGTGTGTTCCTTTTGTGAATACACGATCCGGCTCATTAAATCCGATATGTCCGTTACGTCCGATACCGAGAAGTTGCAGGTCAATACCGCCTAAGGATGCGATCTGTTTATCATAACGCGCGCACTCAGCCGCAATGTCTGTATTTTTTCCATTCGGGATAAAGGTATGATCTTCACGAATGTTGATAGCATCAAAGAAATTGTGATGCATGAAATATACATAACTCTGGTCACTGGTGATGTCCAGTCCCACATACTCATCCAGGTTGACGGAATAGCACTCAGAAAAATCCACATCTCCCTTATTGTACCAGTCAATCAGCTGGCGATAAATACCAAGCGGGCTGCTGCCGGTTGCCAATCCCAATACGCAGTCCGGTTTCATGATCACCTGCGCAGAAATAATATTTGCCGCTTTTCTGCTCATCTGATCATAGTCTTTTGCTCTGATAACTTTCATTATAAAAACCCTCCTCATTTTCTATCTGCAATTTCCAAGATTCCTTGCACCTTTTTCTTTGGCTCTATTTTTCACAGGTCATTTAAAACAATCTTTCCTGTGCTTCATACCTATTTTTATTACAAAACACCACTTGCTGTTTTCACGCAGCAGCAGATCAATTCCAGATTTTTCCTCCAATAATTACTTTTTCCAGATTCAATTCTTTATCCAGAATCAGCAGGTCTGCTCTGGCGTCTTCCCGGATACATCCGATTTCTGATTCCAGTCCAATGGATTCTGCCGGAGTCAGGGTCGCTGCCCGAACCGCCTGTTCCAGTGGCACTCCGAAACGAACCACATTTCTCACAGCATCCATCAGATGGATGGAAGAGCCTGCCAGTGTTCCATCCGCCAGCGTTGCTTTTCCAGCCTTCATCCACACCGGCTGTCCGCCCAGAGAATACTCTCCCTCCGGCATTCCCGCACAGCGCATGGAATCGGAAATCAAATTCAGTTTATCACCAAATAATGCTGCTGTCATGCGAACCACAGACGGATCAATATGAAAACCGTCACAGATCAGTTCCACCGTAGCTCCCGCATCAAATGCTGCTCCGATAATGCCGGGTTTACGGTGATGCAGACCATTCATACCGTTAAACATATGTGTGACGTGGGTCGCTCCCGCGTCAAATGCCGCCTTTGCCTGTTCATAATCTGCCACGGAATGTCCCAAAGACACGGTACAGATCTGACTTGCCTCCCGGATAAATATATTCTTTTCATCTTCCTCCGGTGCAACCGTGATCATCCTCACCTGACCCCCGCAGGCCTCATTCAATTTTTTCAATTCCGCTATATTCGGTTTCTGCAAATAAGCTGCATTCTGTGCGCCCCTCTTCTCATAAGAAACAAATGGGCCTTCCAGATGCACACCCACACACTTTGCACCATCCGAAGTAAAATCCCGGATCGCATGCATGGCTTTCAGCAGCTGCTCCTCCGACAACGTCATGGTTGTCGGACACCAGCTCGTCACACCCTTTTGCGCATAGTAACGTGACATCTTTCGCAGTCCATCTGCATCTCCGTCACTTGCATCCGCATTGACTGCCCCGTGGGAATGAATATCCACCAGCCCCGGAATCACATATTTTCCTGTCGCATCCAGTACCTGCTCCTTGGCTGCTTCGCCGATGCTATTTTCCTTTTCTACCGCTTCCACTGCAAGGATCCGTTCCTTGCAGCTCAGATTTTTCTGTTCAAATCTTCCCTCCGGCAAAAATACCATTCCGCCTTTTATATACATAGTTCCATCTCCTTTGTCTATCGCTATCTTGCCTCTTTTCTTTTCAAATTGCAAGCCCTTTTTTCCATTCATTTTCACTTTTTAACTTCATGTTTTTTTCCTGTAAATTTCGTGTTTTTCACTTCCGAATTGTGCAAGGTTTGACGCTGTTTCTTCTGTTTTTATCGTTGCTTTTCCCACTCAAAAAACGTATAATAGAAACGATTGACAATTGCGTCTTTTATTTTTTAATAAATACGCTCAAAAAACACTTTTTAGATAGGCGGATATTCACGATTCGCATACACTATTTATTCATATTAAATATATATGGAGGACATTGCTATATGAAAAAACCAGTATTAGTTGTCATGGCAGC
>CAVAFS010000053.1:0-7175 GCA_963587975.1 Bulleidia sp.
GCACCTATACCATGCAGTTTTCCAATGCCTCAGAGGCAACAGCAGAATCACCGATTTTGCTGCTGGACAACAGCGTACGTCAGTGGAAGCATCATTCCTGTGGTGTGTTTACCAATCCGGTAAAACGGACTTCCTTTGAATTTGAGGAAGAAGGTGGCAAGGTCAGTGCAGATATTCTGCAGATTGATGCGCGTTTTGTAAGTTTACTGCGCTGGCTGGGCGAGAACCACATTAATGTGCGTCTTTCTGGTGAAAATCGTCCGGATGGCTATGCGGTATACAAAATCCGTGAGATTGCCTTTGGCGGTGGCACAAAACTGTCCGCGGAGGACGGATTTTTACAGTTTATGATGGAGCGTCTGTTTGCCAGCAATGCACCGACAGAAGGGCATGAGGAGGAAGAGCAGGAAGAGGAAGGCGACAGCATGAAGCTGACCAGTCTGCAGAGTATCACAGACTTTATGAACTGTGCCGGCCGCACCCTTCCGGATAATATCCGCCTGTGGGCCCGTCGGAATCTGGCGGTTGCACGTTCTCATGAGGTTTCTGCGGAGGAGCGCCGTCATGCGCAGCGTGCCCTTTCCATCATGATGAATATTCGATGGAAGAGCAATTATTTTGAAGCGATCGATCCGGAGGAAGCACGTCGGATCCTGGATGAAGAATTGTATGGCATGGAGCGTGTAAAGCAGCGTATCATCGAGACTATCATTCAGATTAACCGTACGCATACGTTACCAGCATATGGTCTGCTTCTGATTGGCCCGGCGGGAACAGGAAAATCCCAGATTGCTTATGCGGTCGCACGTATCCTGAAACTGCCGTGGACCACACTGGATATGAGCTCGATCCACGATCCGGAGCAGCTGACCGGAAGTTCCCGTGTTTACGCCAATGCAAAACCGGGTATCATTATGGAAGCATTTTCTGCAGCAGGAGAGTCCGGACTGGTATTTATCATCAACGAGCTGGACAAGGCTTCCAACGGAAAAGGAAACGGCAACCCGGCAGATGTACTGCTGACCCTGTTGGATAATCTTGGTTTTACAGACAACTACATGGAATGTATGGTTCCGACTGTCGGCGTATATCCGATCGCAACAGCCAATGACAAAGACCGCATCAGTGCGCCGTTAATGTCTCGTTTTGCAGTTATTGAGATCCCGGATTATACACCGGAGGAGAAAAAGACGATTTTCTCCCGTTTCTCTCTGCCAAAAGTTTTAAAACGTATGGGCATGAGCGAACACGAATGTATCGTGACACCGGAAGGTCTGGATGTTGTTATTAAAAAATATGAGAATACAACAGGTATCCGTGATCTGGAGCAGGCGGCAGAGCACATTGCAGCCAATGCGCTGTATCAGATCGAGGTAGATCATGTGAAATCTGTGACTTTTGATGCAGAAGCGGTAGAAAAACTGCTTGCATAATAAAAAAGCAACCTGATGTGCAGGCCAATATGTGGCATTTACTTCTTGTGCGAAACAAGTTCATCAGGAAAAATTGGTTTCAGGCAAAAAACAGAAAGAGGAAATGAAATGAGCAAAAGAGAAACTGGAAGTGCAGATATGAAGACAAAAGTATGTCTTTGTATCGGCTGGATCGTAACTGCTGTACAGATTGTGATGTCTGTATGGATGGTCTGGCTTTTGAAGAAAAATAACATGCTGCCGAATAAACTGCTGATCATTGCAGTGGTTGTATTGGCTGCACTGATCGTACTGTGCAGATTTCTGATGAAAAAAGAAATCCGTCTGGTGCGTTTTATCATCGGTGTTGTGATCGCGGCACTGATGTGTGCTGCATTGGCTTATGCCGGCGGAAAAGTCGGAAAACTGACCGACACACTGGAAAATATCACTGATGCGAAAGAAGAGACAACGAAAGTTGGCGTATATGTACTTGCCGATGATCCGGCGCAGAGCATTCAGGATGCATCCGCATACCGTTTCGGTATTCTGTCCCAGATCAACCGTGATGATACAGACAATGCAGTTGCCCAGATCGAAGAAGAACTGGCAGAGAATATTTCTCTTGTAGAGTATGATGGAACAACGGAACTGGCAGATGCACTGACCAGCGGAGACTGCCGTGCCATTGTCATGAGTGAAGATTTTGTCGGCATGATCTCTGAGAGTGAAGGATATGAGAACTTCGAGTCTGAGATTCGTGAGATTGCATCTTATGAGTGGAAGACAGCAGTGAAAAAGACAAGTTCTGATAAGACACTGGCAAACGAAGATGGCGTATTTACCATGTTTATCAGTGGTATTGATACCTATGGAGATGTGTCCACAAAGAGCCGAAGCGATGTAAATATCATTGCGGTTGTAAATGCAAATACACATCAGGTATTACTGGTTTCCACACCGAGAGATTATTTCGTACCGTTATCTATTTCCGGCGGCATCAAAGATAAACTGACCCATGCAGGAATTTACGGTATAGATGTTTCCAAAGATACGTTGGGTATGCTGTATGATATTGATATGGATTACTATTTCCGTGTCAACTTCAGCGGATTTGAAGATCTGATTAGTGCGCTGGGTGGTGTAACGGTTCAGTCTGATTACGATTTCAGTGTGGGATCTTATCATTATGTAAAAGGAACCAACAATCTGAACGCAGAGCAGGCGCTGGCATTTGCAAGAGAGCGTCACTCCTTTGCAGAGGGCGACCGTCAGCGTGGAAAAGACCAGATGGAAGTCATCAAAGGTGTGATCCAGAAGCTTCAGACACCGGCCGTTCTGCAGAACTTCAACGAACTGATGAAAGGCCTGGAGGGAAGCTTCCAGACAGATATGCCGTATGATGCATTATCCAACCTGGTAAAAGACCAGTTGTCAAACGGCGGTTCCTGGAATGTAAAATCATACAGTGTAGACGGAAGCGGAGCAATGTCATCCACATACTCCATGAGCCAGAAACTGTATGTTATGATTCCGGATCAGTCTACGGTAGATCAGGCAAAAACAATGATCCAGCAGGTTATTGATGGAGAGACCTTTGAGTAAAAATAGAGTCTGAGGAATCGTAATGCCGAAGGTCATAATAGACAGATCCTTTGGCAATCCGGGATGCAATATGTGCCCCAAAGACACCAAGGCGAGCCATAAGGGCGAGTCCGAACCGGCGGCGTGCATATTCCGCACCGAAAATGCGGTGAATATCCCGGACAGATTGAAAATCATAAAAATATTTGGATGCCTCATAAAAGGTTTCCTGTAACTCCCAGGGAGTCATATGCTTCGGAAGAAAGGTGACGTTCATCATATCGAAGCGGCTCCAGTCAGCGGTGAGCATGCGGTGCTCGGCACAGAATTTGTCGTATACCGGTGTTCCCGGGAAGGGAGTCAGGATTGCAGGCTGTAATTGATAGGCATGGATAGACTTTGCGAAAGCAACGCTTCTGTCCATGTCTTTTTTTGTATCCTCATCCAGCCCCAGGACGATGCTGGCGATCATGCGGATCTTATATTTTTCACAGGCGGCGCCGGCTTTTTTGATATCTTCGATGTTTTGCCCTTTGTGAATCTCGTTTAATGCACTCTGATTCAGAGATTCTATGCCGATCAGTACACGGGTCAGATGTGCGTCGTGTAAAAGCTGTAGTAATTCTTCGTCATTTGCCATATCGGTGCGTCCAAAGAAAAAACTTTCTTTAAAGGTCAGATGTTCTGCAATCATCCGACGGCAGATCTCTTTGGCACGTTCTTTGTCGGCGGTAAAATTGTCATCTTCAAAGTTCATGTAACGAAAGCCCATCTGTTTGTACATGCGGATCTCAGCAAGCACATTATCCACGCTGCGCTGTCGGTAAGGGGCAAACATCCGGGAAGTGGTGCAGAACGTGCATCGGTATGGACAGCCACGGGTGGAAATGACATTTGCCGCCACACAGGGAGTTTTTAGGATAGAGTAATCCGGGAATGGCGCTTCATCCACGTTGGTCAGTGGAATTCCAGGTACGATGCTGTCTGTGAGACGGCCTTCCACCACATCCAGAATCACTTTTTCGCCCTCCCCTGTGATAACCTGATCCGCATGCTGCAGTGCTTCTTCCGGAAGCGTGGTCGGGTGGATGCCGCCCATAATGACTTTGGCGTTTGAATTTTCATGTATGATATCTGCCAGTTCATAGCCTCTGGGGGCATTGGAGGTCATGAGGGACAGACAGAAAATATCGGTATCTTTCAGTAAGCGTTTTAATGGTAGCCGGGCATTCAGTTCTTCGTAGGCTTCTACCTGATGTCCTGCTTTTTTTCAAAATGCCGCCAAGGATCAGCGGGCCGGTGATGGAATTAGACTGTCCGTAAATTTTGCCACCCAGACGGTAAAGGGGAATCCGGCGCAGGGCCGCGGCCGGAACGATGAATACAATTTTCATAACGTAATACCTCACAAAAAATAATTTCTCTGAGTATTTCCAGTTTTTTGAAAAATATACGGGGTACGTGAGTGGTCGACGTGCAGGAAAATCTATGTTATGATAAATGCAATTATGGTACAAAAATGAGGTAGATCAAATGATAGATAAAAAGAAAAGAAAGCACATCTGTACCGGACTGATGGCACATGTGGATTCCGGAAAAACCACGCTGTCAGAGGCTCTTTTGTATACTGCAGGTGCAATTCGAAAACTTGGAAAAGTAGATACAAAAGATGTATTTCTGGATACGGATGCCAGAGAGCGGGCCAGGGGAATCACGATTTTTTCCAAACAGGCGGAGCTTAGCTGGCAGGATACAGATCTGACGCTGCTGGATACACCGGGGCATGTGGATTTTTCTGCGGAGATGGAGCGTGTGCTGCAGGTGCTGGACTACGCGGTGCTGCTGATCAGCGGTGCGGACGGTGTGCAGGGACATACGGTGACGCTCTGGAATCTGCTGCGGGAGTATGAGATTCCGACGTTTCTTTTTGTAAATAAAATGGATCAGCCGGGAGCGGACAAAGAGGCGTTAATGGCGGAACTGAAGGAGCGGTTGTCTGACGGCTGCGTTGATTTTTCTGATACCACTGGTATGTATGAAGAACTTGCCACCTGTCAGGAAGAAGCACTGGAGACGTATCTGGAAACTGGCAGCATACCGACAGAACAGATTCGTCAGATGATCACGGAGCGGCAGGTATTTCCGTGCTATTTCGGGTCTGCATTGAAAATGGAAGGCATTGAGGACTTTCTGAACGGTTTTGTATACTGGACAGAGCCGGTGGAGTATGCGCCGGAATTTTCTGCAAAAGTATTCAAGATTTCCAGAGACGAGCAGGGAAACCGACTGACACATTTAAAAGTAACCGGAGGTGTTTTAAAAGTAAAAGACCTGCTCTGCACGAAAAAAGAGGCGGATGATGACACGCTGGAAAAAGTAAATCAGATCCGTATCTATTCCGGTGAAAAATATGAAACAAGACCGGAGATAGCAGCCGGGGAGATTTGTGCGGTTACCGGATTGATGGAGACCTATCCGGGACAGGGGCTGGGAGAAGCGGCGCAGACACTGCCGCCAATTCTGGAACCGGTGCTGACCTGTCAGGTCTGCCTGCCAGAGGATTGTGATCCGGCGGTGATGCTGCCGAAACTGAAGCTTCTGGAGGAAGAACAGCCGGAACTTCATATCGTCTGGGACGAGCAGCTGCAGGAAATCCAGGCACAGATCATGGGCGAGATCCAGACAGAGATTTTGCAGAGTCTGATCGCGGAACGCTTTGGGGTGGATGTCACCTTTGGAAATTCACATATTGTATATAAAGAAACCATTGCAAATACCGTAGAAGGTGTGGGCCATTTTGAGCCGCTGCGCCATTATGCAGAAGTACATTTGCTGCTGGAACCGCTTCCGGCGGGCAGCGGCCTGGTGTTTGCCGCAGACTGCAGTGAGGACATGCTGGATAAAAACTGGCAGCGCCTGATCCTGACACACCTGCAGGAGCGGGAGCACCGTGGTGTATTAACCGGAGCGGCGATCACAGATATGAAGTTGACGCTGATCGCGGGGCGGGCTCATCAGAAACATACCGAGGGCGGTGATTTCCGTCAGGCAACCTACCGTGCCATCCGTCAGGGACTGATGGAGGCAGAATCGGTACTTTTGGAGCCTTATTATCAATTTCGGCTGGAACTGCCGGAAGCAATGATCGGAAAGGCCATGACGGATATTGAAAAAATGAACGGAACCTTTGAGATTACACAAAATGAGAGTGGCATGTCTGTGCTTACCGGCCGGGCTCCGGTCAGTGAGATGCAGGATTATCCGAAGGAAGTAGCTGCCTATACGAAAGGCTTTGGACGCCTGTTTTTGACGTTGGATGGATATGCACCGTGTCATAATGCAGAGGAAGTGATCGCAGCCAGCGGCTACGATCCGGAACATGATCTAAGCAATCCGACCGGATCCGTATTCTGTGCTCACGGCGCAGGTTTTACGGTGCCGTGGAACGAAGTAAAGGAGCACATGCACCTGGAAGGCTGGCAGGCGGAATCTGACCGCAGGGACGAACTTTCGGAGCGGGCCACCCGCAGTGTCATGGATGAGTGGATCGGCGTGGATGAGGTAGACGCGATTCTGGAAAAGACGTTTTATGCGAACAGTGGATCCAGAACCCGCAGAAACGGTGTGGTGCGCCGGCGCAGAGTGGAGAGCAGTACCCCTTCCGTAACCAGAAGTTTTTCCCCGCAGCCGAAGAAGCAGGAGTATTTGCTGGTGGACGGCTATAACATTATATTTGCTTGGGATGAATTAAAAGACCTTGCCCGGGAAAATATGGATGCGGCCAGAGGAATCCTGCTGGATCAGCTCTGTAATTACCAGGGAATGAAGCAGATGGAGGTCATCGCAGTATTTGACGCTTACCGCGTTGCAGGACACCAGACGGAGTGCTCGGATTACCACAATATACATGTGGTGTTTACAAAAGAGGCAGAAACAGCCGATCAGTATATTGAAAAATTTGCGCATACCAATGCGTCAAAATATCAGGTGACGGTGGCCACCTCCGACGGACTGGAGCAGATCATCATTCGTGGCGAGGGATGCCGTCTGCTGTCTGCGCGGGATCTGCATGCGGAGATGGAACTGGCGGGAAAACAGCTGAATGCAACGTATTTGCAGGAATCCGCGACAAAAAATCGCCCGATTGGGGAACTTTTGGCGCAGAATAAAGTTGAACAT
>CAVAFS010000054.1:0-2049 GCA_963587975.1 Bulleidia sp.
CTTATATACCGGTATTTTCTGATAATCGTTTCCTTCCACCATGATCTCACCGGTATCCGCATCCAGCAGTCCTGCGATGATCCGCAGCATCGTGGTCTTACCACATCCGCTTGGTCCCAGAAGTGAGATAAATTCACCCTTTTCAATATCCAGGTTGATATCTTTTAATACGGTTACTTCTCCAAATGATTTTGACAAATTTTTTATCTGTACTTTATCCTTTTCCATTTTGTATACTCCTGTTTTTTCCTACATCATATTTTCCATGCCTGCAAATTTCTCCACAAGGATCATTACTACGATCGTTATTCCAAGAATCATGCTGCAAATTGCCGCAAGCACTGGTTCCGGATTGAATTTCGCAGTTGAATACATCTGTATGGTCAGTGTATTGTTTCTTGCTGTTGTCAGGAATACTGACACGGACAGATTGCTGAATGATGAAATAAAAGCGAAAAATGCGGATGATATCACGCCGGATTTTACGGAAGGTAAAACCACCCGGAAAAATGTCTGTCCTTTATTTGCACCCAGTGTCAGGGACGCTTCCTCGATTGAGGTATTAAAACGATAGAACGACGTACACATGGTACGGATTACATATGGCAGTGTAACGATCACATGGCCGATCCAGATGATCGTAAAGTTTCTGGTGAGTCCAAGTACATTCACTAACTGCAACAGGGAAAGACCTGTGATAATCTGCGGTACGATAAGCGGTGATGTAAAGAAGGACATCCACATATTTCTTCTCGGTGATTTATCGATTCCATATGCTGACAGGCTTCCAAGCAATACCGAGCCCACCGTCGTTGCCGCTGCAAGCTCCACACTCATAACCGCCGGCCGCGTCCATGTCTTTGATTCAAAAAACGCTTTATACCATTTCAGTGAAAATCCCTGTGGCGGAAACTGCATGTGAGATCCGCTTGTAAAAGAGGTTCCTACCATAACCACCAGCGGTGCCACGATATAGATCACTACCAGTACAACTACGATCCGCAGCAGTACACCGCCTAATGTAATTTTCTTCTTTTTCACTATTTCTTACCTCCTCCGGAGAATAATTTCGTTTCCATCAGTCTGTTATTCAGATACATAACCAGCGTAGCGGATACCAGAAGTATGACAGATACCGTAGCTGCCTGCGGCCAGTTCATGGTCCGTTCCATCATGGTCAAGATCACCGTCGCCAGTGTGTTGATCTTTCCGCCTCCAAGCAATGCCGGCAGATAGAAAGAACTGAGCACATCCACAAATACAAGCACGATGCCTGCGGAAACACCCGGAAGACTGAGTGGAAATGTAACGGTAAAGAATGTTACCACTGAATTGGCTCCCAGTGTTTTCGCTGCGGATTCTGCGTTTTTATCAATGGATACCAGACCATTTCGAATGGATGTGATCATGTAGGGCAGGTTTACCTGGATCATGGCTATGTACACACCAAGCTTCGAATACATGAGTGGAAGCGGTGTATCGATGATTCCCATCTGGATCAGGTGTGAATTGATAAATCCGCCATCCGAAAGCAGGATCATCCATCCGTAGGATGTAACGATGACACTGGCCAGCAACGGTAAAAATACGATACTGGATACCAGTTTCTGCATCGGTGATTTTGTTCTTGCCAGATAATAGGCAACGGGATAAGAAATTACAACTGTGATCAAGCTGATTCCGATCGCCATCACAAAGGTATCTCTCAGCACACCGAGATAAAATGCATCCGTAAAGAAACTCTGATAATTTTCCAGTGTAAATTCACGGATTACCTTGGCAGATCCACCGCTTCGGAAAAAGCTGTACATCAGCAGATTGATGACCGGAATCACAAACAAAAGAACCAAAAATGTAATTCCAGGTGTTAATGACAAATTGAAGTTCTGTTTTTTCTTCTTTCTTTTCATTTCCACTACATCCTCCATAAATTAAAGAGGCCACAGCATTCGCCGTGACCTCGTTGTCTTGTCTATTCGTTTTCTATTAATTTTTAGCAAATTATAGCATTACCCCCCCCATAGTCAAATACATATATCTGTATAATAC
>CAVAFS010000055.1:0-6659 GCA_963587975.1 Bulleidia sp.
CGGTAACTCTTGCAAAAGGAAAAACGCTGGGCTATCTGGCTCAGCATCAGGATATCGCTGATGAGCGGACTATTTATGAGGCAGTTCTGGAAGGAAAACGCCAGCTCATTGATATGGAGCAGAAGATTCGTGAACTGGAAGAAGGAATGCAGTCTGTGTCAAAAGAAGAGATGGAATCCTATATGGAGAACTATCACAAATTGCTGCATGAGTTTGAAGCCAGAGACGGGTATTCTTACCGCAGTGAGGTTTCCGGTGTCTTAAAAGGACTTGGATTTTCCGAGGATGATTTTGAGAAACACTGTAACGAGCTGTCCGGTGGACAGAAAACTCGTGTATCCCTGGCCCGGCTTCTGGTGACACATCCGGATATTATCTTGCTGGATGAGCCGACGAACCATTTGGATATCGAGTCTATTCAGTGGCTGGAGACTTTTTTACTGAATTATAAGGGGGCTGTTGTGATCGTGGCCCATGACCGTTATTTCCTGGATCGGATCGTGACGAAGGTTGTGGAGATCAGCATGCACAAATCCGCGGTTTATGATGGCAATTATACTGCTTATGCAGCGAAAGCCGCTTTTGCAAGAGAGGAAGCCCTGCGTGCTTATTATAATCAGCAGCGGGAAATCAAGCATCAGGAAGCAGTCATTGAAAAACTGAAATCCTTTAACCGTGAGAAATCCATCAAGCGTGCGGAAAGTCGTGAAAAGCAGCTGGCAAAAATTGATGTTCTGGAGAAACCGCAGGAAGAAAAGTCCGAGATGCATATGACATTGACACCGTCCATTATCAGTGGAAATGATGTACTGCGGGTGGAAGGTCTGTCAAAGGCTTATGAAAATAAGAAACTGTTTCAGGATATTTCTTTTGAAATCAAACGCGGGGAGCGTGTGGCATTGATCGGACAGAACGGAACCGGAAAGACAACGATTTTGAAAATCCTGAATGAAAAAGTAAATGCAGACGCCGGTTCTTTTACACTTGGAACAAACGTGAAGATTGGTTATTACGATCAGGAGCAGCAGGTGCTTCATATGGAAAAAACGCTGATGGAGGAGATTGCGGATGATTATCCGAAACTGACCCAGACAAGAATCCGAAACATTCTGGCAGCATTTTTGTTTACGGAGGATGATGTATTCAAGCGCGTCAGTGATCTGAGTGGTGGTGAGCGCGGCCGTCTGTCACTGGCAAAGCTGATGCTCTCCGAAGCAAACTTCCTGATCCTGGATGAGCCAACGAACCATTTGGATATTGCATCCAAGGAAATTTTGGAATCTGCGTTGAACCATTATGAGGGAACCGTATTGTTTGTATCCCATGACCGTTATTTTATTAACCGGACAGCGACACGTATCCTGAATCTGACCGAGCAGAGCATTGTCAATTATATTGGCAATTATGACTATTATCTGGAGAAAAAAGAGACAAATGAGCGGGCTTATCTGGCTTCTTCTGAGGCAGAAGCGGCAGTGAGTGTTGAGGAAGTGTCCGAGGGCAAGACCGACTGGCAGTCGCAGAAGGAAGAGCAGGCGAAAAAGCGTAAGATCCAGAACCGTGTGAAGAAGATTGAAGCAGAGATCGAGGCTCTGGAAGAGAAACTCGCAGCACTTGATGAACAGTTTCAGGATCCGGCGGTAGCCACTAATTCAGCAAAGCTTGGAAAACTGCACAGCGAGCAGGTGGAAGTACAGGAAAAATTGGATAAACTGTACGAAGAGTGGGAAGAACTGGCATCTGATTGATAAAAATTTGACAAAAAGAAGCTATGTGTATATAATGACCATAGATAACTGTAGAAAACTACAGACGGTTGGAGGAGTATAGGAACAATGCAAAAGGAAATTTCGCAGGCTGTCATACGACGGATGCCGAGATATTATCGTTATCTGGGAGAATTGCTGGATGCGGGAGTGGAAAGAATTTCATCTAATGAACTCAGTGTCCGCATGAAAGTCACAGCATCACAGATCCGACAGGATCTGAATAATTTTGGCGGATTTGGCCAACAGGGATACGGCTATAATGTGCAGTATCTGTATGAAGAGATTGGAAAAATTCTCGGTCTCGACCGACAGCACAACATTATCGTAGTCGGAGCCGGTAACATGGGACAGGCGCTGGCAAATTATGTAAAATTTGAAAAACGTGGATTTGTTATCACAGGATTGTTTGATGTCAACCCGGCATTGGCAGGATTATCTGTCCGTGGCATCGAGATACATATGATGGATGAACTTCCGGAGTTTTTAAAGACACAGCGCGTCGACATCGCTGTTCTGACACTTCCGAAGGAGAAGGCAGAGCAGGCGGCAGAGAAGCTGGTGGAGCTTGGAATTCATGCCATCTGGAATTTTGCACATCTGGATCTGGAGCTTCCGGATGATGTAGTAGTAGAAAATGTTCATTTGTCTGACAGCTTAATGCAACTGTCCTATAACATTGTTCGCAGACAGGATGGGAAATAAATAAACGTCGATGAGAAGTTATGAAATGCGCTTTGTTCTATGGGACAGAGCGCATTTTTCTGACTGAGGGAACTATAACATAAAAGAATAGGAGTTTTTTGGAGTCAGTCAGGATGTGACAGAGGGGAAAATTATATGAAATATATCTTAGACAGTGATGAAATGAAACAGTGTGATGAAAATACCATGCAGCGCCGGGGGATGCTTTCTGCGGTACTGATGGAACGGGCAGCTCTGGCAGCGGTGCAGGAGATCGTCAGTCGCTATCCTGATCCTGAGACAAAGGTTCTGGTAGTCTGCGGAGCGGGAAATAACGGCGGTGATGGAATTGCCGTTGCGCGTCTGCTGTTTTTGAAAAAATATCAGGTATCCATTTGTTTTGTGGGAAATCGTGAAAAAATGACCACGGAAACAGCGCGTCAGATGCAGATTGCGGAAAATTACGATGTACCGTTTTGCGAGGCTGCGGAGACCTTTGACCAGAACTGGGATGTGGTAGCAGATGCTATTTTCGGTATCGGACTTTGCAGGGAAGTATCTGGTAAATATGCGGATCTTCTGGCGCAGATGAATAGGGTAAACGCGTATAAAGTAGCGATTGATATCGCTTCCGGTGTGTCAGGAAGTACCGGTCAGATACTTGGAATTGCTTTTCGGGCAGATTTGACGGTGACATTTGGATTTGCAAAAAGAGGACAGATACTGTATCCGGGAACAGAATATAGTGGAGAACTCGTGGTGGCAGATATCGGAATTGATGAGCAGAGCTTGTTTGACATAACGCCGCAGATGCGTGTGCTGGAACCAGCGGATCTGAAGCTGCTTCCAAAGCGGGAATCCCGTTCCAATAAAGGAAGTTATGGAAAATTACTGATCCTGGCCGGTTCTGCACAGATGGCAGGAGCTGCGGTTTTTGCGGCAAAAGCGGCATATCGGATGGGATGTGGTCTGGTCCGGGTGGCTACTGTGGAAGAAAACCGTCTGATTTTGCAGGAACAGGTACCGGAGGCTGTTCTGGCGGTTTACAATGATGGGACAGATGTGGTAGAATTTGTAGAAACACAATTGCGCTGGGCGGATGCCGTAGTGGCAGGCCCGGGAATCGGGCAGTCAAAATTGTCAGAGCGGATGCTGCATGAACTGCTGCGACAGGCACAGATTCCGTGTCTGTGTGATGCGGATGCACTGAATCTGCTGGCAAAACATCCGGGCTGGTGGAGCGAGATACAGACAGAACTGATCATTACACCACATCTGGGCGAGATGTCCAGACTTACGGGACAGTCAATTTCAGACATTCAGGATACGCTGGTGCAGACTGCCGCAGAGTTTGCCAAAGAGCATCAGATGACTGTGGTTTTAAAGGATGCACGGACAGTGACCGCACAGAAAAGCGGAAGCTGTTTTCTGAATCTGAGTGGAAATCACGGCATGGCGACAGCAGGAGCTGGAGATGTATTAAGCGGCGTGATCGGTGCCCTGCTGGCACAGAAAATGAAACCAGAGCTGGCAGCTCCTCTGGGCGTTTATGTACATGGACTGGCGGGAGATGCGGCAGTGCCGAAATGCGGTCATTATGCGATGATGGCCAGTGACATTGTGGAAGGAATCATAGATGTGTTGCGGAAACAGGAGGACACAAAAGAATGATAGAATATCGTAGAATAAGTGCAGATATTGATTTGGATGCATTGACACATAATTTGGATGAAATACATCGCTGTATCAGCGAGGGCACAAAGATCATTGCCGTTGTGAAGGCAGACGGCTACGGACATGGAGCAGTTCCACTGGCAGAAGTCATGGAAAAACGGGAAGATGTCTGGGGCTATGCGGTGGCTACACCGGAGGAAGCAGAGGAACTTTACACGAATGAAATTAAAAAACCGATTCTGATCCTCGGGTATACTTTCCCGGAATATGATGAACAGATTGTAAAAGAAGACCTGCGTCCGGCTGTTTTTTCTTTTATCCGTGCTGAGCAGTTATCAGAAGAAGCGGTAAGACAGAATAAAATCTGTAAGATCCATATCAAGCTGGATACCGGAATGAGCCGCATTGGTTTTCAGGTGACAGAGCAGTCCGCAGATGAGATTGCACAGATCGCGAAGTTGCCGAATATTATGATAGAAGGAATCTTCACTCATTTTTCAAAGGCAGACGAGACAGATAAGACATTTACGAAGAAACAGGCAGATGCCTATGATCAGATGATCGTATGGCTGGAGGAACGCCAGGTAGTCATTCCAATCCACCATGTATCAAATAGTGCAGGAATCGTGGATTTGCCGGAATATAACAAGGACATTGTCCGTGCAGGCATTATTTTATATGGACTCTGGCCATCTGATGAGGTGCAGAAAGAGAATATCGATCTGCAGCCGCTGTTATCCTTAAAGAGCCATGTGGTTCATGTAAAAGAGCTGGAACCGGGACGGATCATCAGTTACGGCGGCACCTTTGAAGTGGAAAAACTGATGCGAATCGCCACCGTACCGGTAGGCTATGCGGATGGTTATCCACGAA
Source organism: Bulleidia sp. (assembly GCA_963587975.1). Lineage (GTDB taxonomy): Bacteria > Bacillota > Clostridia > Lachnospirales > Lachnospiraceae > Eubacterium_I. The sequence goes on from CAVAFS010000055.1 coordinate 4,998, forward strand.
GCCTGTCAAACAAAGGCTATGTGTTGATCCATGGGAAACGTGCAGCCATCTGCGGAAGAGTCTGCATGGATCAGATGATGGTGGATGTGACAGATATCGCGGATGTATGTCCGGGGGATGAAGTGACTCTGATCGGACGGGACGGCGCCGAGTGCATTATATTAGAAGAACTCGGAGATCTGTCCGGACGGTTTAACTATGAGTTTGTCTGTGACCTGAACAAACGAATCCCGCGGGTTTATGTAAAGCAGAAATAAGTACAGAAAAATTTCTTCAGAAAATAGAATACACACGCTGAAATGAGGGAAGAATGAAAACAACCTGAACAAATGGAGTGTGTAACATGTTGATTCGAAGAGGAGATATTTATTATGCCGATCTGCGCCCGGTGGTGGGATCAGAACAGGGTGGAGTACGCCCGGTGCTGATCATTCAGAATGACATCGGAAATCGGCACAGTCCTACGGTGATCTGCGCAGCCATTACGTCGCGGATGAACAAAGCAAAATTACCGACACATATTGAACTGAGCGCAGCCCGTTACCATATGGTGAAGGATTCGGTGGTCTTACTGGAGCAGCTGCGTACCATTGACAAAGTGCGGTTAAAAGATAAAATCTGTCATCTCGACAATGAGATTATGGAGAAAGTTGGAAAAGCATTACGGATCAGTCTGGAACTGTGAAGTACATAGGAGGAGTATGAGATAATGGAGGATGACGGTAGTCCGTTCAATACAATCGGAAAAGGATTTATGAAAATATTTGGAAAAGGGCGGCGTCCGTCTGGAGAGGATCTGACGGAACAGGAACTGATGTCCATGGTCAATGAAGGGCATGAAAACGGGGTTCTGCAGGAAAGCGAAGCGGAGATGATCAACAATATTTTTACGCTGGATCAGAAAGAAGCGAAAGATATCATGACTCACCGCAAGCAGATCACGGCACTGGACGGCACATGTTCCCTGCAGGACGTACTTGCGGAAATCCGTGATATGGGATATTCCCGTTATCCGGTCTACCTGGATGATATTGATAATATTATCGGTATCATACATATCAAAGATATTTTAAACCAGATGCAGGATCCGTCCAATATGGAACAGCAGCTGACGAAGATCAATGATCTGATCCGGCCGGCTTCCTTTATACCGGAGACCCGGAATATTGATGTGCTGTTTAAAAATATGCAGTCCCAGAAAACCCATATGGTGATCGTGGTGGATGAGTACGGACAGACATCCGGTTTGGTTACTATGGAGGATATTCTTGAAGAGATTGTCGGAAATATTTTTGACGAGCACGATGCGGAGGAAGAACAGATCGTTGAAGAATCGGACGGAAGTTATATCATCGATGGAATGACGGACTTTGATGAGGTGTGCGAACTTCTGAATATTCAGAGTGAAGAACCGGAGGATTTTGATACCTTAAGTGGATTTCTGATCTCCAGGATCAATAAGATCCCGGTGAATGGGGAAACGTATCAGGTGGAAGCTTACGGTTATCGGTTTGACGTGTTGATGGTAGAGCATAAGGTGATCCACACCGTCCGCGTAATAAAAGAACCGGAACAGGAAGAGAAACAAGCCTTGTCAGAATAGAGACAGTGTGTTATAATGGTCGATAGTTTCGAAAAAAATAAGATAGGGAGAGATAAAGA
>CAVAFS010000056.1:0-6788 GCA_963587975.1 Bulleidia sp.
GCTTAATGCCTTCCAATGGATACGAAATTCCCAGATTTTCCCATTTAAATACACCTAACGTATGATACGGAAGCACTTCCACCCGCTCCACGTTTTTCAGTGTATGGATAAAATCTGCCAAACGATGCAGATATTCGTCTTTGTCGTTTCGCTCCGGCACAAGGACATGACGGATCCACACCGGTTTTCCCATATCAGACAATTCCCGCGCCATGGCAAGAATATTGTCGTTTGGCTGACCGGTCAGTTCCAGATGCCCTTCCGGATCAATATGCTTGATATCCAGTAAGATCAGATCTGTATACTGCATGAGTTCCTTCCATTTAGAATAAAACGGTTCTTTTGTAGTAAACGGATTTGCACTGGTATCTAATGTGGTGTGAATTCCCTTTTCCTTTGCCTTGCGGAACAGTTCTGTCACGAAATCAATCTGAAGCAGCGGTTCTCCGCCACTTACAGTAATACCGCCCTTCTGTTTCCAGTAAGTGCGGTATCGACAGGCTTTTTCCAAAAGCTGATCTGCTGTGTACGGCTGCCCGCTCTTCATCTCCCAGGTGTCCGGGTTATGGCAGAACTGGCAGCGCATGGCACAGCCGGAAAGGAAAATCACATAGCGCACTCCCGGTCCGTCCACGGAACCGAAGCTTTCCAGGGAGTGAACGTAGCCTGTGATTTTTTCTTCCATTATATAATCTCCTCCATAGATGTATAAAATACCTTCCAAATTGCTTCCTGCTTATATGCGAGCATAACGCAGAATCAGACTTTTGTCCACTGGCATCTTACATACGATCGTGGCAGGTTCTGGAGATTACATCCATCTGCTGCTCTCTTGTCAGATCGATGAATTTAACTGCGTATCCTGATACACGGATGGTGAAGTTTGCGTATTCTTCTTTCTCCGGATGCTCCATAGCATCGATCAGTTTCTCTACGCCGAATACGTTTACGTTCAGGTGATGTGCACCCTGATCAAAGTATCCGTCCAGAACATTTACCAGGTTATCTACACGCTCAGCCTCATCATGTCCCAGAGCACCCGGGTTGATGGTCTGTGTATTGGAGATACCATCCAGTGCTTCTTCATATGGAAGTTTTGCAACAGAGTTCAGGGATGCTAATAATCCGTTCTGCTCTGCACCGTAAGATGGGTTTGCTCCCGGTGAAAGCGGAGCACCTGCTTTTCTTCCATCCGGAAGAGAACCGGTTGCTTTACCATATACAACGTTGGATGTAATGGTCAGGATAGAAGTTGTCGGCTCGGAATCGCGGTATGTATGGCAGTATTTCAGTTTGCTCATGAATGTGCGCAGTAACCATACAGCGATCTCGTCTGCTCTCTCATCATCGTTTCCGTATTTCGGGAAGTCGCCGGTTGTCTCGAAGTCAACTACGATTCCGCTCTCGTCACGGATTGCTTTTACTTTTGCATATTTGATTGCGCTTAAGGAGTCTACAACGTGTGAGAATCCTGCGATACCTGTAGCAAAAGTACGACGTACATCGGTATCGATCAGCGCCATCTCAGCTGCTTCATAATAATATTTATCATGCATGTAATGGATCATGTTCAGGGTACCTACATAAAGGTGAGCCAGCCAGTCCATCATCACATCATATTTTTTCATTACTTCATCATAATCAAGATACTCGGATGTGATCGGTGCATATTCCGGTGCTACCTGATCATGAGTTCTCTCATCCACACCACCGTTGATCGCGTAAAGTAAGCATTTTGCAAGGTTTGCACGAGCGCCGAAGAACTGGATCTCTTTGCCTGTCTCTGTTGCGGATACACAGCAGCAAATGGAGTAATCATCGCCCCATACCGGACGCATTACATCATCGTTCTCATACTGGATAGAACTTGTCTCAACGGAAATATGAGCTGCATATTTTTTGAAGTTCTCCGGTAAATGAGAAGAATATAATACCGTAAGGTTTGGCTCCGGAGCCGGTCCCATGTTCTCAAGTGTATGCAGGAAACGGTAGTCTGTCTTTGTAACCTGATGACGGCCGTCCATGCCGATACCTGCTACTTCCAGTGTGGCCCAAACCGGATCACCGGAGAACAGCTGGTTGTAAGACTCGATTCGTGCAAATTTTACCATACGGAATTTCATGGTCATATGGTCGATGAGCTCCTGTGCTTCTTCCTCTGTCAGAACACCGTTCTTCAGATCTCTCTCAATATAGATATCAAGGAAAGTAGACACACGGCCAACACTCATAGCTGCACCATTCTGTGTCTTAACAGCTGCAAGGTATCCGAAGTATACCCACTGAACTGCCTCTTTTGCATTTTTCGCCGGCTGTGAAATATCGTAACCGTAAATAGCAGCCATCTCTTTCATGCCTTTTAATGCACGGATCTGATCTGCGATCTCTTCTCTTAACTGGAAATCACCACGACGCATACCCTGACGATTTGTTGCATCGAAATCTTTTTTCTTGAACTCGATCAGCTGGTCAATACCGTACAGAGCTACTCGACGGTAATCACCAACGATACGTCCACGTCCGTAAGTATCCGGAAGACCTGTTAAAATTTTGTTGTGTCTTGCGACTTTCATCTCCGGTGTATAAATATCAAATACTGCCTGATTGTGAGTTTTGTGGTATTTTGTAAAAATCTCATGAATTTTTTCGCTTGGCTCATATCCGTACATTCTGCAGGATTCCTCAGCCATTTTAATTCCACCGTACGGCATGAATGCACGTTTCAGCGGTTTGTCTGTCTGCAGACCAACAACCTGCTCCAGATCTTTTAATTCTTCGTCAATGTAACCCGGGCCATAAGCTGTCAGGGAAGTAACAACTTCTGTCTCCATGTCCAGAACGCCGTTTTTCGCACGCTCTGCTTTCTGCAACTCCTGCAGTTTGCCCCACAGACGGTTGGTTGCATCTGTCGGTCCTGCCAGGAACTCCTCATCTCCCTCATACTGGGTGTAGTTGTTCTGGATAAAGTCGCGGACATTTACTTCTTCTTTCCACAAACGTCCTTCAAAACCATTCCACTGTTCAAATTCCTTCATGATCGTCCTCACTTTCTGGTTAGTAACTATTAATCATTTCCACGGCCATAGAATAGCAGAATTGTATGCAGAATACAATACCTTTTTGTTAAATTTTTATCAGTTTCGGCTCTTGTTTCAAGAAAAAAACAGCCTGAATCTACTTTAAAAAGTAAATTCAGGCCGAATTCCCTATATTTTCCTATCCCTAATGTGGTTTTACCAGTTTACCATCTGTTTTTCTTGTTATTTTTTTATCAATAACATAATTCCGTACAAATTAGAAGTTCTCGTCAATGTAATCTGCGATTGCCTCACCAGCCATACGTCCGGAGTTAATAGCAAATCCCATGGTGTTTCCGCACAGTGTAAAGTTATAGCTGTCACCATAGATTGTGTTTGCATCAGATCCAGCACTGTAAAGTCCCGGAATTGGTTTCAGATTTGCATCCATAACTTCGCCGTATTTGTTGATTCTGACACCACCGACTGTTCCATAAGCAGCAATGTAGTATTTACCTACCAGGTAGCCGCCCTTACCTGTGATTGGATGCAGATACTCATGTTTTTTGTGGAACTGAGAATCGTATCCCTCATCACACATATCGTTGTAATCATCCAGAGTCTCCTCCAGTTTGTCAGCGTCGATACCAAGTTTCTCAGCCAGCTCTTCGATGGAATCTGCACGGATGAATCCGTCATATCCTTCTTCCTCTGCACGGTCAAACTCAGCGTCAACTGCCAGGAATGCATCTTCCGGATGAACGATATCAAAGATATCCGGTCCGTTTTTCTTGTAGTTTTTCAGGATTTTAGCATCCATGATGCAGTATCCGTAATTTCCCGGCTGAAGAGCCAGAGCGTTTCCTGTGTAAGTTGTGTTACCCATCATACCCTCGTTCATGAAACGGTCACCGTTCTGGTTGATCAGAAGGTTTGGCTGACGAAGAACTGCGTCTAACAGGAACCAGTTCATGTTATCTTTTAACTGATAGATCATCTCGATATTTGCACCGAATTTCTGTGCGCCTGCATCCCACATCATGTTCAGACCGTCACCGGTTGTACCCGGAACGTTGAATGGGAAGTAGTTCTCCCAGAGGTCATAACCAAAGTTCTCTTTGATCATTTCTTTGTTTGTACCGAATCCACCAGTTGCAACTACAACTGCTTTACCGCGTGCTTCGATCTCTTCGCCGTCTTTGTCAACTGCTTTTACGCCAACGCATTTGCCGTCTTCCATGATCAGGCCTGTGGCCGGTGTCTCAAGGTAGATCTCTGCGCCAAGCTCTTTTGCTTTCTCTGTCATGGCACGAACCATCGGTCCTGCTGCACGAGGTCCGATCACACCGTTCTCCGGTTTTACGATATGCCATGTTGCCTCAGACTCTCTGAAGTAACGGAATGCACCTGCGAACTCAACACCCATGTCTTCCAGCCACTCGATGGTGTCTGCGGATTTGTTGAAATATGTCTGAACCAGGTCGCTGTCTACACGGTAATGTGTATACTCCATATGTTTGTTCAGAGCTTCGTCTACTGTGATGTCGCAGAATGCTTTTTTCTGGTATTTTGTACCGATACCGAGCGGTCCCATACCCATGTTTGCTGCTCCACCTGTTGTGTTGGATTTCTCAAATACGATTGCTTTCAGGTCGTTCTCACCTGCTGTGATTGCTGCTGCAAGACCTGCAGGGCCTGCTGCTACTACAATTACATCTGCTTCCATTGTTTTCATAATGAAATACCTCCATAAAATTGTGTTATTGTGAATTCCTTAAAGGAAAAGTTTCTCTTTGTCCGATGACAGCTCGAATACTGTCTGTATAAAATGTTCTGTGCTTAATGACGTTTTTTGAATTTACCGCATTTTGTCAGACGGGTCGGCAGCTTCGGCAGACGGCCGTTTGTCTGGATGATCGCATCATTCTCACATGCAGAAATACATTTTCCACACTTGGTACACTCGAATTCATCGATCATGTGAATGTATCCGTCTTTTCCCTCGATGGCGCCAGCCGGACAGACATCCGCACATTCCTCGCATCCTTCACAGAGATCCGGATCGATGTAAATGCTCATAAATGCGGAACATACGTTGTTTGCACATTTTTTCTTCTTGATATGATCTTCGTACTCATTTGCGAAATAGTTCAGGGAACCCATTGCAAAATCAGATGCGGTCTGTCCCATGGTACACGGAGTGGAGAATGTCATGGCCTCTCCGATCTCTGTCATCATATCAGTAAACTCTTTTTTGCCCTGTCCTTCGGTAATTTCTTTTACCATGGTGTGAAGCTGGATCAGTCCCTCACGGCAGAAGGTACATTTTCCACAGCTCTGTTTGCGCTCTGCTAAAAGTACTTCTTCTGTCTCATGGATCATACAGCATTTGGAACTGTAAACAGTGATCACACCGTTTCCAATCTGGGTATCTGCCTCGATGACCATATCCATAGCGGATGCATCGTACAGTTTTGTGCCGATGGCGATGGCTTTCACATCTGCGTCTCCCACCAGATCAGCAACTTTTGTACCAAAAGATACTTTCTGAAGCTCACCCATTTTGCCGTCTTTGCAGACTGCCATGTAAGTACACGGCTCATAGCTGTCTGTGAAAATATCAGCCAGTGCAGCCATGGTTAAAATGTGGTGGAATGCACCGCCGCGGCTTGCTCTGCGGTTGATGATGCCTGTCTGGATCTGGATGCCGTACTCGGCAGCCTGTGCTTCCAGTTCTTTTGCATACTCTGCTTCTTTTGCCGGAATGTACAGATACATTTCCTCTGCATTTACTGCAAGGGCTGCAATTGCCATACCTTCCATTACTTTTTTCGGGTCAGCTTTTAATACTGCAAGCTGAGCCCCTGCGATATCCGCATTATTTAAACCTGCAACCACGCGAATCGGATTTGTCTGAAATTCACGCTCTGCATTTACCTGATTCCATTTTTCTGTCACTACTCTGCGCTCTACACCGAACTCAATCAATCCGGAAGCAGCAGTTTTCGCCAGAATATCTTCGACACTCATGTTTTTTGCATTTTCTAAAGCACTCATCTGTCTTACGCCTCCTTCTGGTTAGAATACTCAGTCCAAAGTCTGGACGGATGGATCTGAAGTCTTAAGTCACACTGCAGGCAGCGGCTTGCCTCACCGCAGATATCCGCATCGCAGATACCATGGTCTACTTCATTAAAGTTGTCCTGTCTCTCTGCTGCCGGAGTTACCTGTGTCTTGGTACGTCCAAGGTAACCAAAGCCTTCCACTTTACCGATCTTCGGATCTGCATGCTGCTCCGGAGCAAGTGTCTCGCTGATGTCTCCGTCGCCACCCAGATATTTATCAATTTCAACCGCTGCATCACGGCCGGATGCAATGGCAAGGATTACGGATTTTGTTCCATATACAACGTCACCGGCTGCAAATACACCTTCGGTCTTAGTTGCAAGGGAGTTTTCTTTTACAACAATGCTGTTTGCTCTGCCTAAGGTCAGGCCTGCTTCTTCGGTCAGATCCGGGCGCTGTCCTGTTGCAAAAATAACAGTGTCCGCATCGATATGATGCTCGCTGCCTTCCTCTTTCTCGATGATGGCTCTGCGGTTCTCATCAAAGGTGAAGGATTTTACGTTCATAAAATCTACGCCAGTAACAGCGTCAGTTCCTGTGATACGCTCAAAGGTCTGTGCCGGATGTACGAAAATGCCTTCTTCTTTTGCCTGCTCGATTTCTTCATCATCAGCAGTCATGGCTTCTCTTGCCTCCAGACAGGCC
>CAVAFS010000057.1:0-3907 GCA_963587975.1 Bulleidia sp.
TCCAGAACGTAGATACGCCCCAAATTGATTTTTTCTTGACGAGCGATTGTTAGCCGGAAAGACAAAATCAATTTGGGGCGCTTCATTATATTAATTTTTCAAAAAACAAGCAAGACTTAATCGCGGAAGAATGCCACACCGGACTCGAAGATCTTCAGATCCTGCTCACCGTAAATATTGATGGCCACACCATCACCACGACGCTCGGAATGAGCCATCTTACCAAGTACACGACCATCCGGGCTTGTGATACCCTCGATAGACATATAGGAACCATTGACATTCCACTCTTCATCCATGGTCGGATTTCCTGCTTCGTTGACATAGCAGGTTGCTACCTGACCATTTGCAAAGAGTTTCTGCAGCCACTCATCATTTGCAACGAAACGTCCTTCACCATGGGAAGCCGGGTTTGTATAAATCTTGCCAACTTCTGCCTGTGCCAGCCACGGGGATTTGTTGGACATTACTTTTGTATAAACCATCTTGGAAATATGACGTCCGATGGTGTTGTAAGTCAGTGTCGGAGAATCTGCTTTCTGCTCACAGATTTCACCGTAAGGAACCAGACCAAGTTTGATCAGTGCCTGGAATCCGTTACAGATACCAAGGCAGAGTCCGTCACGCTCATTTAAGAGTTTTTCTACGGATTCTTTGATCTTTGCATTACGGAATGCAGTTGCAAAGAATTTTGCACTTCCCTCCGGCTCATCGCCTGCGGAGAATCCACCCGGGAACATGATGATCTGTGCCTGATCGATGGCTTTTGCAAATACATCGACAGAATCACGGATATCCTGTGCATTCAGGTTCTTGAATACTTTGGTCACTACATTTGCACCTGCGCGCTCAAATGCTTTTGCAGAATCGTACTCGCAGTTTGTACCCGGAAATACCGGAATAAATACGGTCGGTTTTGCAATTTTATTTTTGCATACATAAATTTCTTTTGTTGTATAAAGTTTTGCATCCAGCTCTTTTTTATCTGTGGTTGCTCTGGTCGGATATACTTTCTCCAGTGTATTTGTCCATGCGGATACAGCATCATCCATAGCAATCTCCACATCACCGTAGCGGAATACCGGCTCTTCTAAGACAGAACCAACGATAGATACGTTTGCACGAAGACCAACAGCCTCTAATGCTGCTTTTACAGCATCGGTATCTTCCGGTGCAACCTCAGCTACCAGATTACCAAATCCCGGTGCAAATGCTTCTTCCGGTTTCAGGCAGCCACGAATGGATACACCCAGTTTGTTACCAAACGCCATCTTGCTGACTGCTGCTACCAGACCTTTTGCATCCAGTGCGTAAACAGCTTTCAGTTTCTTATCCTGGATCAGGCTGTATACTGCATCGTACAGTTTCATAACCTGCTCATAATCCGGCAGATCATATGCATCATGATCAATCGTAAAGTACATCAGTTTGTCGCCTGATGTCTTTAACTCCGGTGTCACGATATCCTGCTCTTTTGCAACGTCTACGGCAAAGGAAACCAGTGTCGGCGGTACATCAATGTCATTGAATGTTCCGGACATGGAATCTTTTCCGCCGATGGACGGCAGGCCGAAGCTCATCTGTGCCTGATATGCACCAAGTAATGCTGCAAACGGCTGACTCCAGCGTTTCGGATCCTCGCTCATTCTGCGGAAATACTCCTGGAAAGTGAAACGGATTTTCTTGTAATCACCACCGGCTGCCACGATTTTTGAAATGGACTCCAGTACCGCGTAAACAGAACCATGGTATGGGCTCCAGCTGGACAGATACGGATCAAAACCATAACTCATCATTGTCACGGCATCGCATTTTCCTGTCATAACCGGGATTTTTGCAACCATACTCTGTGTCTCAGTCAGCTGATATTTTCCACCATATGGCATGTATACACTACCTGCTCCGATGGAACCGTCAAACATTTCCACCAGACCTTTCTGAGAGCATACGTTTAAGTCTTTTAAAGTATCTACCCATGCAGCTTTTACATCGTTGTCTGCCAGATCTTTGGCAACGCTGTCAAGGGCAATCTTGTTCAGATAGTTGTCAGCCTTGCTCGGAATCTCAACCTGAACACCTGTCTCCTGATGTGCACCGTTTGTATTCAGGAATGCACGGGAGATATTTACAATCTCTTTGCCTCTCCAGATCAGAACCAGACGCGGATCCTCAGTAACAACAGCTACCGGAACAGCCTCTAAGTTTTCCTCTGCTGCATAAGCAAGGAACTGATCTACATTTTCCGGTGCGATGACAACAGCCATACGCTCCTGGGACTCAGAAATAGAAATCTCTGTGCCATCCAGACCGGCATATTTTTTCGGAACTTTATCTAATTCTACACGCAGACCGTCTGCCAGCTCTCCGATGGCAACGGAAACACCGCCGGCACCAAAGTCATTACATTTTTTGATGATGTGGCTGACTTCCTCTCTGCGGAATAATCTCTGTACTTTACGCTCTGTCGGCGGGTTACCTTTCTGAACCTCAGCACCACAGGTATCGATGGAAGATGTGGTATGCGCCTTGGAAGAACCGGTTGCTCCACCACAGCCATCACGTCCGGTGCGACCGCCAAGCAGGATGATGATATCGCCCGGATCAGAGGTCAGACGCTGTACAGCACGTCTCGGTGCAGCACCAAGAACGGCACCAATCTCCATACGTTTTGCCACATAATTTGGATGATATACCTCTTTGACAAAACCGGTTGCCAGACCGATCTGGTTACCGTAGGAGCTGTAACCTGCTGCTGCGGAACGAACGATCTTTTTCTGCGGAAGTTTTCCTTCTAATGTATCTTTTACGGAAACCGTCGGATCAGCGGCACCTGTGATACGCATTGCCTGGTACACATAAGTACGTCCGGATAACGGATCACGGATTGCTCCACCCAGACAGGTTGCAGCGCCACCAAACGGCTCGATCTCTGTCGGATGGTTATGTGTCTCGTTTTTGAAGTTTACCAGCCACTCCTCTGTCTTGCCGTCCACTTCCAGTGGAACAACGATACTGCAGGCATTGATCTCATCGGACTCTTCCTGATCAGCCAGTTTTCCTTCTTTTTTCAGTTTTTTCATAGCCATCAGGGCAAGATCCATCAAGCATACAAATTTATCATCACGATCTTTGTAAAGTTCTGCATAAGTCTCTTTGTAATTATCATAGGAAGCTTTGATCGGCTCCAGATAATCGCCATCCTCAAATACAACATCTTTTAACTCGGTTGAGAATGTAGTATGACGGCAGTGATCAGACCAGTAAGTATCAAGTACGCGGATCTCTGTCATGGTCGGATCGCGGTGCTCATCTTTTACAAAATAGTTCTGAATGTGCTGGAAATCCTTGAATGTCATTGCCAGGTTCAGGGATTCATATAATGCTTTCAGCTCTGCTTCCGGCATTTCGCAAAAACCATCAAATACGATAACATCTGCCGGCTCGTCAAAATTCTGAACCAGTGTCTCCGGTTTCTCAAAACCAGTCTCTCTGGAATCTACCGGGTTGATGCAGTGATGTTTGATGGCCTCTAACTGCTCCTCTGTCACTTCACCTTCAATCACATAGGTTGTTGCGGTACGGATGACCGGCTCCTCATTCTCATTCAGAAGTTTTACACACTGAACAGCGGAATCTGCACGCTGATCGAACTGACCAGGTAAAAATTCTACGCTGAATGCTTTTGCTCCTTTCAGATCAAAAGTCTCTTCATAAATATCATCAACAGGCGGCTCGGAGAAAACACTGACCAGTGCTCTCTGATAAGTTGCCTCAGAAATGTTTTCCACATCATAACGGATCAGAACACGTACTCCTGTGACGGAAGTAATTCCAAGATAGCTCTTGATTTCTTCCTGCAGTTCTTTTGCTTTTACTGCATACGCTTCTTTTTTCTCTACATAGACTC
>CAVAFS010000058.1:0-20211 GCA_963587975.1 Bulleidia sp.
AAACTATATAATGTATTGGGGGTATTTACAGGTATTATAATAGCAAACCCCAACCGATAAGTGTTCACAAAGTTCACAAATATCACATCAAGTTTTTGTGCATTTTTTCTATTACCCAGCAGTAACCTCTCCGCACTTTACATGAAAATCGCACAACTAAACATGCAACTTCCACAATTTCTTACTCAGCAGACGCTTCTATCGCTTTTGTATCGAATAAAGCTTCGAACTCATCACGATTGATTTTTTCTTTTTCCAGAAGCAGTTCGGCGCAACGATGTAGCACATCTTCATGCTCGCGGATCATTGCCCGTGCTTTTGTATAGCACTCGTCCACGATCCGTTTCACTTCACTGTCGATTCTGGCTGCCACAGTCTCGCTGTATCCACGGGTATGTCCCAGATCTCTGCCGATGAACACTTCCTCGTCATCGTCATAACAGATCAGACCGATATCATCAGACATGCCGTATTTGGTAACCATGGATTTCGCCAGGGAAGTTGCCTGCTTAATATCCTGGGATGCTCCGGTAGTCACATCTTCAAAAATCAGTTCCTCTGCCACACGGCCACCGAGATCTACAATGATCTCCTGCAGCATCTGGCCTTTTGTATGGAACATCTCATCTTTCTCCGGCAGCGGCATCGTATAACCTGCAGCACCTACTCCGGTCGGAATGATAGAAACGGTGTACACCGGTCCCACATCCGGAAGCAGGTGGAACAGAATCGCATGACCGGCCTCATGGAAAGCTGTGATCCGTTTTTCCTTATCGGTAATGATACGGCTCTTCTTCTCCGCACCGATTCCTACTTTAATGAATGCTTTTTTGATATCTTCCTGGCAGATATACATCCGCTGTTCTTTTGCCGCAATGATGGCAGCTTCGTTTAACAGGTTTTCCAGATCTGCTCCGGTAAACCCTGCAGTAGTCTGTGCAATCTGCTTGAGATCCACATCGTCTGCCAGCGGTTTGTTTTTGGCATGAACACTTAAAATCTGCTCACGTCCGCCCACATCCGGACGGCCCACATATACTTTACGGTCGAAACGGCCCGGACGAAGCAACGCCGGATCCAGAATATCCACACGGTTTGTTGCAGCAATGACGATGATTCCCTCATTGATGCCGAAACCATCCATCTCAACCAGTAACTGGTTCAATGTCTGCTCACGCTCATCATGTCCACCGCCCATACCGGTTCCACGACGGCGTCCCACTGCATCAATCTCATCAATAAATACGATACACGGTGCATGTTTTTTTGCCTCGGCAAACATATCACGGACACGGGATGCTCCGACGCCGACAAACATCTCCACGAAATCAGAACCTGAAATAGAGAAGAACGGTACGCCCGCTTCTCCGGCTACTGCTTTTGCGATCAGCGTTTTACCTGTACCTGGAGGTCCCACCAGGATAACACCTTTCGGGATACGTGCTCCAAGTTTTGTGTATTTGCCCGGATCTTTCAGGAAGTCAACCATTCCCTCAAGTTCCTCTTTTTCTTCATTCAGACCGGCTACATCCTTAAATCTGACTTTGACATTCTCGCCCATGGTCAGTGTGGCACGGTTTTTACCAAAATTCATCATCTTGGAATTACCGCCGCCTCCGGCCTGCGCATTCATACTCATAATAAAGAAGATCAGCACTACCGCCATCAGCAGGGTCGGAAGGATCTCGATCAGAGTGCTCCGTCCCGGCACATCTTTTAAGGTGTAGTTTGTAAAATCTGCTTCTTTTAATGTATCCTGCAGTGTGCTTACATCAGATACATTCATCTGTACCCGGCTTCCGTCCTTCAAAAGGATCGTGGCAGTTCCGGTCGGTACTTCTTCGTTCTGTTTGATCACAATGGAATTGATCTTATCGTTATCCAGATTCTGCTCAAACTCGGACTGGGTGCAGGTATTTGACGTGATTCCTTTGGAACCAAATGTATACCAGCCCAGAATAATAATCAGGAAAATAACTACATATATTCCAAGGCCTCTAAAATTACGTTTCAATTTTCAAAGCCCTCCTTTTTTCTAAATTCAAGAATACTTTCTGCAATACTGCAGAAAGTTAAATCAGATACCAGACGAAACCGTTTCATCTCATATCTAATCTATTTCCTGTATTCCACAGGGAATTCCTAATCTAACTCTACGACACCTACATACGGAAGGTTTCTGTATTTCTGTGCGTAGTCCAGACCGTATCCAACTACGAATTCGTCCGGAATCTCATATCCGATATAATCCACCGGAACATCTACCACACGACGGGACGGTTTGCTCATCAGTGTGCAGAGACGTACGGATTTTGCTCCACGGCTCTTTAAGTTTTCTACCAGATAACTTAATGTACGGCCGGAATCAATGATATCCTCCACGATCAGTACGTTTTCGCCTTCGATGGAATCATCCAGATCCTTGATGATACGAACGATACCGGATGACTCTGTGCCGTCACCATAACTGGATACAGACATGAAATCAATGTAAACCGGAACGCTGATGCGTTTTGCCAGCTCGCATGCAAAAAAACTTGCACCTTTTAAGATACAGATAATCTTTACCGGCTCGCCGTTCATGTCGGCACTGATCTGAGCACCCAGCTCTTTGATTTTTGCGTTTACTTCTTCTTCAGTAAACATTACACGGATTTTGTCACTCATTTTTTTCTTTTCCTCCATTGACGCATATTTCTAAAATGCGTTTTGTCTCCTGGGTCACTTTATATGCCTCACTGATCCGCCGGCCGACGATCCACAATATATGACTGGCATCCGCCAGAAGAACCAGTGTATCCCGCTCTTTTTGCGGGATCTTGCTGTCAATCAGATAATCTTTCAGTTTCTTGTGTCCGCCCTCTGTCCTGACCTGTAGAAAGTCCCCCGGGCGGCGTGTTCTTATCTGAACAGTATTTTTAATTTTATCATAATCAAACCATTTCGTATATGTTTTTTCTGGAATTTGTTGAAAATTTCCATCAAAAGGAAAGACTCTAGCGCTTATCTGCATGCCGGCAAACTCCTGCACCTGACCAGACATGTCCAGTGGCAGTTCTACCCTTTTTTCCCTGATTTTATTTTCAGAAGCCGTTTGCTTTCCGTTTCCATTCATCCTTGTCTGTACATCCACGTCCTCATTTGTGCCGCATGTTTTGCATGTTATCTGTGCATTTATCTCCTTATTTATGCCGCATGTTTCCGGTTTCCGATACAGACAGATATCCTCATATTCCACCTCTGCGGTCATCCGATAGGGCAGATCGATCTGCCGTCCCACCTGAAATCCAAACAGTTCCCGCACTTTTTCCACATGCACCGCTGTGATATCTTTGCGGCTCCCCGCCAGTTCTCCAAGCAGCCGCTGCAACAGATTTTCCTGTAATATTTTCGGCATTTCTGCAAATCCAGCTCTTGCAATTCGAATTTCCTGCGGTTTTTGCTTCTCCGGGAAATAACGGATATACTGTTTTCCTAGACTCCATGCTGCATCATCGATATAATCACACACTTCTTCCATATATCCTGCGGTCCGCACCATGTGCGGTACCGCCGCCGGATTGATCTGACGCAGCTGTGGCAGCACCTGGCTACGGATCCGGTTGCGGCTCATATTCTGATCCGCATTTGTGCTGTCCGTCCGGAATTCCTGCTGCTCCTTTTGCAGAAATTCCTCGATTTCCGTCCGGGTCAGGCACAAAAGCGGCCGGATCAGATCTACGTTCTGCTCCGGCACATGCCGCACCGGCACAATGCCGCACAGCCCCCGGATGCCGGTTCCCCGGCTCAAATGAAACAGCATGGTCTCCGCGCAGTCATCGCCGTGATGCGCCACCGCCAGGCGGCTGGCGCCAAACTGCCTGCACGCCCGATAAAAGCACTCATACCGCAGTTCCCGGGCCGCTTCCTCCAGAGACTGCCGTCTCTCCTGCGCCCTGGCAGGCGCATCCACTGGAAACGTCCGCAACGGAACCTGCAGTCGTTCACACAGTTCCCTCACAAATTCTGCATCCTGCAGGCTTTCCGCTCCGCGGATCCCGTGCTCTACGTGCACCGCTGACAGCGAAAATCCCATGGATTTTCGCAGCCGCTCAAGCACCATCAGCAGGCAGACAGAGTCCGCTCCGCCGGATACCCCAGCCACTACATGGTCTCCATGCTCTATCATATGATATTGTTCCATAAATATTTGTATTTTCTTTTGCATATCCATCTCTGTTTTCCTCATTTATCGGTTCCAGACTTCCGCTGTCAGCACCGTCATGTCATCCCGCACCCGGCCACCGGTAAAAAGCAGCACCTGTTCCAGTACATTTCGTGAAAATTCCGCCGGATTCGTGGTATCAATACTACGAATGATCTCCTGCATCGTCTCACCGGCATTTTTTACATGCAGATGATCCATAACGCCATCCGTGATCATGACAATAAAATCACCATCCTCGATCTGCTCCATCACCTTCGGCACACTCTGTCCCGCAAACACGCCCACCGGCATACTTTTCTGCGCAACTAACCGCACTTCGTCTCCATGACGGATAAAGGTCGCCGCCGCACCGATCTTGTAAAATTCACCCTGACCGTTGTCCAGATCCAGCCGCATCAGATCCACCGTGGAAAACAGATTATTTTCCCCGTGTGTCACCATGGCAGAATTCATCATCCGCAGCGCGGTATCCGGCAAAAATCCGGCTTCCATAAATTTCTCTATTAAATCTATCACCATTTCGCTCTCTTTACAAGCCGCATAACCGCTTCCCATGCCATCTGACACCGCCATCACACAGCTTCCGTTGTCCAGCATCTGAAAAGAGAAATTGTCCCCGGATACCTGCTCGTCCTCCCGCACCGCCCGGGCCACACCGTAATTTGCCGTCAGACGGCATCCCTCCACAAAGACTAGGGACTGTTCCTTTGCTCCAAGCAGTGCTTTACTGTCCTTCACCGGCGCAAAGCTCCTGCCACTGACTCCACTCAATAGTTTTGCCATTTCCCGGACAGATATACACCTGGTTCCCTTTGCTCTGCCCTGAAGCAGCACCTGCCATTTTCCATGGCTGTTTTCCAACAGACGCAGCTGCTCGATCATAACCCCGGCCTCTTTCCACACGTAACGGACAGAAGCAGCTATTTTTCCTTCCCGGGCAGTCACGTCCTGTTCCTCGTTGGCGCAGTCCTCCATAATATAAGCCATGGCGTCCAGCTGCTGCGCGATCACATCCCGGTTTTCCTGCAGGCGGTTGTACCATGCCATGTTCAGATGCGCCTTTTCAAACACCAGCATCACCTGTTCCACCAGTTCTTCCTTATACATGCAGTATTCTCCAAGCTCTGCGGAACTCTCCCGCACATCCTCGCCCCGTTGCAGCGACTGCAAAAAGCGGTACAGCACCCGATACATCGGCATGGTGTCCTCCTCCCAGCACAAGGCACACTGGCTGCAGGAAGCACAGATCCGCCCGGTGACCTCCGTCTGCATGCGCCCCAGCTCCTCCGCGGAGAAATCATCCTTAAACCGGTTCATTTTCCGAAAAGTGCAGGAGAGTTTTTCAAAGGATTCCGCATAATCCGTCAGTCTGCGCCCGCCCGGAGCGTACAGCAACGGTGGCTGTTCCCTCTTCGGCTCCCATTCCGGAATCATAGAAATCAGCCGGCTTACCACATAGACAAAACAGCTCACCAGAACACCCTCACAGATCCGTATAAAAATCCCGGACGTTCCCGGCAGCTGCAGTCCATTCCAGAGCAATCCCACGATCACGGTGACCGCGCCGCACAGTCCTCCAGCCAGCAGCGTCCGGCAATAACCGCTGTACCATTCTACGCCCCGCACCACCAGAGTACTGACCAGCACGATCAGGGCATACTTTGCCATCACCGCCACCGGTGCCAGAATGATCAAACCACTGATACTGCACAAAAATAACAGACTGCGGTTCACTCCCGCCACATATCCCGTCATAAAAAGTGCCGGAACCAGAGGATATACCCCCGCCAGTTCAAACTGCGGGGCCACCAGCGCCGCCATGCACAAAACCAGGTGCTTCAAACTAAAATTCATTCTTCTCACGATACATCCCTCCCTGAAAAATACTCAATTCATTCAGAGAGTAATTTTACCTGTCCACCGACAAAATCTTTGTCAAATAGCAGTCCAAAATCCAAGAACCGTTCGCCAAAAATCGTTCATGTCTGTGGTTTCGAAGCCTTTCGACGCACCTTAAGTCCTTTAAGATATACCCGTGAACACCTTTCCTTACAACCTCAAAGTATCTCTTCACTCATGCAGCGCAATTTTTCAAAACATAAATAGCTAAATTTCTTACCACTACCTAAATAATACCCGCCTAAATTTTTTCCGTAAACGAAAATAGCGGGATTTTGAATTTTTCCTGGCAAGCGATTATTAGCTGCCAGGACAATTTCAAAATCCCGCTTTCACAACCTAAATATTAACTATTATTATTTTTCTTTAAATACAATCTCATCCGGAAATGTCATCCCCAGCTTCGACTTCGCCGTATCAATCACATACTGATCCGATCCGACATAAGCTTCCTTTTCCTGTAATTCACTGGCCCGGTCCTGTTCATCCTTCAACTGCGCCTGTTTCACCTTTTCTTCCTGCTTATATCCTTCATTCACTCCATACAGATGCACGATCTGAACTGACAGGATCAGCGTCAGAACCAGCACCATACAGGAAATACAAATTTTACCTGTTCTGTTTTGTCTTTTCTTTTTCTGTTTCATTTTACGCATTATGTAATCTGCCCTCTGTTTACCTATACTCTGCGTTTAAAGTTTACATAAACTCATTCTAACTGCTTTCCACAATTTTTTCAATTGTTTTTTTACATATCGGTTACTTTTTTTACCTGTTCTATACAACCTCTGTACACTTTTACCAATGGGCTTCACCAGGATTCGTACAGGTTTCATAAAAGTCCGGCAAATCCACCGAACTCCACCGCAAATTTTCTTTAGTAAAAATGTCCCGGACCGCACCACGATACCGCTGAAGCTCTTTCCGTACAGCAGCATTCCCAGGAACATGCCAAGGATTACGAACCCCCGGACCTTCCCGTCATTTTCCTGGTATAGAAACTGAAACAGCACAAAGGCACTGATCACCCAGAAAAACATATCTTCCACCGCGATCCATACGGTTCCGTGAACCGCCACCCGCCGAAAAATCCGCAGCAGATCATAGGCAAACAGCATGACGATCCCGAAAAACACTGCCTGTACAAATAATTGCCCCTGCTGCCAGATTTCCGGGCTTACCATTACTTAAACAGCCGCCCGAGCAGCGACTCCCCCTGACCATTTTTCCCCTTATTTACATCTGAATACTGAATGGAATCAATTTTGCCCGACAGATCCACCTCCCCCTTTTCCAGAGTCAGCCGGTTCACATGCAGATCCATCCCCCGGATCATCAGCATGCCCATTTCCGTCTCCAGCAAAATTTCATTGACATCAAAGGATAAGATGTCGGATATTCCGTTTAATGCACAGGTTCCCCGATTGTTCAGGATAATTTTGTGCTGTCTGGCTGCCTGTCTCTCTTCCATATTAAAAACCTCCCTTACTGTTTCCAGTATATGGGAGGTTTCTATAGATTATGACTGACTTATGCGCCATGTGTGAGCAGTGTCTGATACATTTCCGGGCGTCTGTCACGGAAAATGCCCCATTCACGTCTTGTTTTTGCGATCTCATCCAGGTCAAACTCAGCTACCAGCACACCTGCTGTCTTTCTGTCTGCCTCTGCCACAAGAGCACCGGTTTCATCTGCGATAAAGGATGAACCGTAAAAAGTCATCTCTGAATCACCCTGTACTTCTTTTCCAATTCGATTAGAGGCGATCACCGGCATAATATTAGCCGCTGCATGCCCCTGCATACATCTCTGCCAGTGCGGCTTGGAATCTTTCAGAAGTACCGGCTCACTGCCGATGGCTGTCGGGTAAAACAACAGTTCTGCCCCCATCAGTGCCATGCATCTTGCGGTCTCCGGGAACCACTGATCCCAGCAGATTCCTACGCCTATGGTTGCATATTTTGTCTTCCATACTTTAAATCCGGTATCTCCCGGCGTAAAGAAAAATTTTTCCGCATAAGGCATACCATCCGGAATATGTGTTTTTCTGTATTTTCCAAGGACGGAACCATCTGCATCAATAATGGCAATTGTATTAAATGCTGTGTTTCCGGCTTTTTCAAAAAAGCTGACCGGGATTACCACATCCAACTCCTTTGCCACTTTCTTAAAATGATTTACTGCCGGATTTTCTTCCAGTGTAGTACACAGATTCATATACTGAAAATCATGCTTCTGGCAGAAATATGGTGTTTCAAACAATTCCTGCAATAATATGATATTCGCTCCCTGTGCGGCTGCTTCCCTGACCAGACGATCCGCTTCCATCAGTGTTTCCTCTCTGTTCCATGTACATGCCATCTGTGTGGCTGCTACTTTTACCTTACGCATGATTTCATCCTCTTTTCTTCGTTTACAAATTGAATTTTTTCCGAACGGCCTGCACCAGATAATCTGCTGTTCCTTCAATTCCAAGGAAACTGCTGTTCACCAGAATATCTTTGTGATATTTATCATCCGGCAGATATCCTGCATAATTCATATGATAAGAATCTCTCGCCTCATCCACCGCGACGATCATCTTTCTGGCTTCTTCTGGTTCTATATTTAAATCTTTCACACAATGCTCCACACGCTCCTCAAATGGTGCATAGATATAAATATGCACGGCATTTTCATGGTCTGCCAGCACAAAATCCGAACATCTTCCGACAATGATACAGGTCTCTCTGTCTGCAAGAAAACGGATAATATTTTCCTGTGCCTGAAAAATATCGTCCTGGGTCACACTGGTTCCTTTTCCAAGGGGATATGCCATACGTGAATATGGATTGTGAAATACCTTTTTGGCACTCTCTTCTTTCTCATCAATCACAGAAACCGGTAGATTCAACTGTTTTGCCGCCTCATCCACAAGATCTCTGTCATAATATTCAATGTGAAGTTTTTCTGCCATCCGTTTTGCAATCGGACGTCCCAGGCTTCCAAACTGTCTGGTAATTGTAATTACATATTTACTTTTTCCCATATTCTAGTCCTTCCTTTCCGGCTCTTTCTTCCTACCCAGCGATTCTTTTTCCTTCGAAGTAATTTACACATACCTTTGTGTCCAGGATTTCCTTTTCTGACACTTCAAATATATTATTGCTTAGAATAATGAAATTCGCAAGTTTTCCGGCTTCCAGCGTGCCCATTTGATCCTGCATCCGGTATACGTTAGCGGCCCCCCGTGTATAGGCCTGCAGTACTTCTTCCATCGAAAGTTCTTCCCCTGAATTATGTCCCATGGATTTTCCGTCTGCATCTTTCCTTGTGACTGCTGCATACACTGTCTGAAATGGATTCAGATCCACCACCGGATAATCTGTTCCACAGGCAATCTTTGCACCATGCTTCAAAAGCGTTTTTATCGGCCATTCATATTTACAGCGTTCTGCACCAATCTGATCAATCTTTTTTCGGTTGGACAATGTCAGATGATATGGCTGCATGGATGCTATCACGTTATGTCCACGAAACCGTTCCATATCTTCCGGCGCAATATTTTCAATATGCTCAATCGTATTGCAAAAATCCTGCTTTCCGTTTACCGCTTCAGATTTTTCATACAGATCAAGTGCCAGCCGCACGGCTCCGTCACCGATTGCATGCAGTCTGACCTGAATGCCATTCCGGTTTGCCGCCAGTATTTCTTCTTCCATTTGACTGACTGGCCAGAGTGGAACTCCATCCCCGCAGGTATCCGGTCGATCGGTATAGGGT
The DNA here is from genome assembly GCA_963587975.1 of Bulleidia sp. Lineage (GTDB taxonomy): Bacteria > Bacillota > Clostridia > Lachnospirales > Lachnospiraceae > Eubacterium_I. The sequence continues at coordinate 9,869 of CAVAFS010000058.1, forward strand.
TCCAACAACATTCCTGTATGCGTTTCTGTCACACCATCAATAAAGCCTTTCACACCGTTAATCCGAAAATGTCCGGAGTCAAAATGTTCTTTCATTTGAAAATATGGTGTAAAATCCGTATAACCAAATAATTTGGGATATGCAAAAATGTACGCATTCAGTTCTCCTGCTTCATCTAGCTCTTTGACCACATCATACTGTCGATAAGTCTCCTGTGTATAGTCATCTGCAAACATTTCGCTGACTGCTGCGATACCATTTTGGGCAAGATACTGTTGAAACTGTCTGTGGATCTTTCTCTGTTCTTCTTCCGTAAATTCCATGTATTTGTCTACCGCAGGTTTCATCGCAGCCGGCTCTAACAGAAGACCGCTGAGGCTTCCATCCGACAGACAGACAATCTGGCCATTTTCCGGTTCTTTTGCCTTATCAATACCAGCTTCTTCCAATGCCTTTGAGTTCAGCCAGATACTGTGACAGTCCGAACAGTACAGATAAACCGGCCGATCCGGGATCCATCGATCCAGAGATGCTTTCGTTGGAAGTGCTGCGCCGCTCTCCCAGCTTCCGATAAACCAGCCAAACCCACGGATTCGCTTATAATCCGGATGTTCCGATGCAAACCCGGCAATTTTTCTTGCACATTCTTCCTCCGACACGCATTCCGTCAGGTTATCACAGACATAATCGCTGTAATTGACTGCTCCGGAAAAAATGTGAGTGTGCGCATCGATAAACGATGGCATGATCATCTGGCTTTCATAATCATACAATGGTAAATGCTGATATTCTTTCTCAATTTTCCATGGAAGAATCTTTTTTATCTGTTTTCCCTGTACATAAATTGCAGCCGATTCCGGTCTGTGATGTAATCCGGTAAATACGGCCTGACTTCTCACAAGAAATTCCCTCTCATCCATGTGACATGCCTCCTTACATTACCGCTCCGCATATGATAAACAATACTAGGCTGATTCCACTAGCGATCAGTACATAAGGCAGCTGTGACATGGAGTGTTCCATATTTTCAATTCCGGCTCCCGTAGATGCAAGCAGTGTCGCATCTGCATAAAAGCAGGCATGGCTTCCGAATGCTCCACCGGAAATAATTGCCGCCATGATCAGAACCGGATTTGCACCGATTGCTGCACCAAGCGGAAATACGATTGGTGCAACCACCGCACTCATGCCCCAGAAGGAACCGGTTGCAAAACATAACAACGCAACCAGAATAAATGCAATGGCCGGGAACAATGCGCCTTTTAAGAGTGGTTCCAGAGATGTTACAATAAAATCTGTCATTCCCATTTTTTCTGTCAGACTCTGAAGCATAAATGCAATAACCAGAAGCATCAGGATAGAAAGCATATCTCCAAATCCTTTTACAACAACTTCGAAAAAATTTTCAAATGTAATGACTTTTCTTGGTACATAGAGAATAAAACATACCAGCATTGCTGCCACAACAGATACCAGCAGATCGGACGTTGCAATGGCCAGACCGACAAGCACAACCATCGGAATTACAAAATCCCAGATGTTACCGTCTTCCTCATATCCTTTTCTTGTATCATGATTGAATTTTCTGCTGGCATCACTGTATACTTTTCCGGTTTCTTCTACTCGGATATATGCTTTTTTCATGGCACCAATTTTCGGCATAATACCGAGGCAGAACAGCAATACGATAACCAGTGTGATGATCGGATAAAATGCAAATGGGATGGCATGGATGTATGCGTTCATTCCTGAGGTAAATCCCTGATCCATAACACTTTTCTGGTCGGCAAACAGGCTTGCGTAAAAAACGGCCCATGTGGAAAACGGAAGCAGTACACACACCGGAGCTCCGGTGGAATCAAGCATATAAGCAAGCGCCTCACGCGGAATTTTACGTTTGTCATAAGTTCCTTTCATGCTGACACCAATAGAAAGTACATTCAGATAATCGTCTACAAAAATCAGGATTCCCATAACAAAAGTGGTAAGCAGGGTCTTTCGCTCTGTATTACAAACTTTTGAAATCACCTTTGAAAAGCCAAAGCTTCCTTGGGATTCCTGCAGTAATGCGATCAGGCTTCCAAACAGGCCACAGGCAAGAATGATCCATACATTATCAGCCAGTGTACTCTGTGCCAGATTGCACCATTCCGATAAAAATTTTGTTTTGTACAGAATCACTGCCGCCACCAAGGTTCCGGCAAGCAATGCTTCGACACATTTTCTGGTTTTCATTGCAAAGACAACAATGCATAAAATTATGATAACTGCAATCAGTCCCTGACTCATAATAGCTACTCCTCTCCGACATAAAAAAAGGCATCCGGGTTTTACCCGAATGCCTCTCTGCATGTCTCTTGTAATTCTTTGTATTTCTAAATTTGAGGATAGTGTATCATCTGTTTTTTCATTTTTCAATGCTTAATAATATCCATTTTTTTGTATTTTTCCAAATTTTGTACTTGTTTTTAAGTATTTTTTATTTTATAGTATTCCCCAAAAGGAGGTATTGCATATGAATAAAAATACATTTCTCATGATCAATGACATTATTTATGATCTTTATCTCTGCATGAGCATCGATGATCTGAAGCATAATTTTCTGACAAGACTGCGTTTTCTTGTTCCATGCAGCTATGCAACTATTCTGTTGCCAGATCCGCAAAATGCAACCGGGAATTTTTATCCAGTTTATACCCCTGATTCTTTCGGAGTTGCAGAGGAACGTTATCTTGCTTCCATCCATGAAGACAAACTGCTCTGGAACTGTTATTCCAGGGAACCAAATCTGATGCGTGAAAGTGATCTGCTGCCAGACGATGTCCGCCTTACTTCCAAACTCTACACAGAATGTTATAAAGGCTTCGATATCTATGACAGTCTGCAGTACACCAGTGCAAAAAAAAATACCTTTCTTGGTGTGCTGACACTTTTTCGCACCAGAACCGATGGGCCTTTTACTGAGGAAGAAATGTTCCTGATCAACTCCCTTGGCCTGCATTTTAACACCGTCTTATACCGCATTGTATACGAACAGATGCATACAGCAGAGCCTCAGACAGATGTAAATTCTTTCTGCGCTCATTTCAGACTTACAAAAAAAGAATCTGCCATTCTCTCACAGCTTCTCCAGTTTCGAACCAATGAGGAAATTTCAGATTCTCTTTCCATTGCGTTAAATACATTTCAGAAACATATGCAGAATATTTTCCGCAAAACAAATACAGCCTCAAAATGGGAACTGCTGCGTCTGTTCCATTCATTTTTATAGATACCGGAACATTTCTTTTGCTTCTTCCTTGCGGGAAGTGTCTGTCACCACCAGTACCTCGGCACGGACCGATTTGTTTCCAAATGCAATTTCAATGATGTCACCGACTTTCACGTCCTGGGAGGCTTTCGCCACGCGGCTGTTTACCATGACACGGCCTGCGTCACAGGCTTCATTGGCCACGGTACGACGTTTGATCAGACGGGATACTTTCAGATATTTATCTAATCTCATTTTCCTTTACCCCTTCAAAGTTATATATTCTTTTTCATTATTTGATCAGGCAGGAAATGGATCATCATTTACACCTGTCAAATTCTACTTACAAAAAGGGGCCTGTCCCATCGGAACGGCCCCAGTTTTTACAATTCGTTTTGCAATAATTATGCGTTTACGATATCTTTTAATGCTTTACCAGCTTTGAATTTCGGAGATTTGGAAGCCGGAATCACGATATCTTTACCTGTCTGCGGATTTCTACCTGTTCTCTCAGCACGCTCAGCTACTTCGAATGTACCAAAGCCTACTAACTGGATTTTGTCCCCATTTTTTAAAGTATCTGCAACAACTTCTGTGAATGCTGCTAAAGCTTTCTCTGCATCTTTTTTGGATAATTCAGCCTTCTCTGCGATTGCTGCAACAAATTCTGTTTTGTTCATTATAATGTCCTCCTGTAGAACGAAAAATATGTTCTCTTTTTTTGCTATAGACTATTTATACTTGTTTTCCCTGTATTTGTCAAGGAAAACAAGCGTAAACGCCCCTTTTGCAACAGAACAATCTCGATGATCTGTATTTTTCCTAGCCTAACATCGGCTCTACGATTGCCATAACAGCAGCGCCAAGTTCAGCGGCTTTCGCATCTGCTGCTTCCATGCTGTCTGCTTTTACACCGTAGTAGAATTTCAGTTTCGGCTCTGTACCTGACGGACGGAAGCATACCCATGCTGCATCCGGAAGTTCATAGTAAAGCACGTTGGAGTTTGGAAGTCCCGTCGGCTCTACTGCGCCTGTTGCTAAATCTGTAATGGTATCTTTCTTGTAGTCTCTTGCTTTCAGCACTTTGTGCTCGCCGATCTGTGCCGGTGTGTTCTCACGCAGTGTGTTCATGATCTCCTGGATCTTTGCGAGACCTTCGATACCTTTTAATGTGATGGCTTTTACATCATCTTTGTAGTAACCGTATTTCTCATAGAGGTCAAGCATTGCATCCCACAGAGTCTTGCCCTGTGTCTTGTAATATGCAGCTGCCTCGCACAGTGCCATAGATGCAACTACCGCATCTTTGTCACGGCAGTATGTACCCGGAAGGCATCCGTAGCTTTCTTCCATACCGAAGAGATAAGTACCGTTTCCTTTTGTCTCAAATTCAAGCATTTTCTGTCCGATGAATTTGAATCCGGTCAGAACTTCATACAGTTTTACACCGTAATCTGCTGCAATGGCATCTGCCAGGTTTGTGGAAACGATGGATTTTACAAAGGCTCCATCTGCCGGCAGTCCGTATTTTGCCTGTCTCTGGCTGATCTCATAAGCACCGATCAGACAGCCGGACATATTTCCGGTCAGGGAATGATATTCTCCTGTCTTGCTGTCTTTTACATAAACGCCGAGACGGTCTGCATCCGGGTCTGTCGCCAGCACCAAATCTGCATCCAGCTCTTTTGCCATACCAAGTCCCAGGGTAAATGCCTCAGCAGCTTCCGGGTTCGGATAGCTTACCGTCGGGAATTCTCCATCCGGAAGTTCCTGCTCCGGAACAACGTAAACATGCTTGAAACCAAGTTCTTTTAATACACGGCGAACCGGGATATTTCCTGTACCGTGAAGTGGTGTATATACGATCTTAAGGTCATCTGCAACCGCATCGATGGCTTCCTGATGAAGTACCAGTTTTTTCAGTTCCGCAATGTACGGATCATCGATGTTTGCTCCGATCACTTCGTACAGACCGGCTGCAACGGCGTCTTCTTTTGCCATTGTCTTTGTCGTCGCATAATCTGTCACAGCTTTTACCTCTGCCATGATTCCACTGTCGTGTGGCGGCGTAATCTGTGCGCCGTCCTCCCAGTATACTTTATATCCGTTGTACTCTGGCGGATTGTGGCTTGCTGTCACATTGATTCCTGCGGTACATCCAAGATACCGAACTGCGTAGGACAGCTCCGGTGTCGGACGAAGGCTTTCAAAAATATAGGCCTTGATTCCGTTTGCTGCCAGACATAAAGCTGCTTCATTTGCAAATTCCGGAGACATTCTTCTGGAATCGTATGCAATGGCCACGCCTTTTGCCTGTGCTCCAACTTTGATAATATAGTTTGCAAGTCCCTGTGTCGCTTTGCGGACGGTGTAAACGTTCATACGGTTTGTACCTGCTCCGATGACACCTCTTATACCTGCTGTACCAAATTCGAGATCCATATAAAAACGATCTTCGATCTCTTTCTCATCATTTGCAATGCTGCGCAATTCTGCTTTCGTATCCTCATCAAAATACGGATTGCTCAGCCAGGACTCATATGCTTCTCTGTAACTCATGATCGACCTCCTGCGTTTCTTTCATTGATATGTTTCTTTTTCATATCCACGCCAAATATTATAACATATCCCTAACCAAAAAGAAACTACCATTTCAAGTTCACTCATCACATGTATTCAGGTAATGATCATGCTTGCATGAGGAATTACCTGAATGCATAGTGATGAAGGGAGCGCCTTTTTATGATCAAAAATAGTAGCGAAGCTACGGAGAAGACCGAAAGGGCATTTTGCGAATGGCGCGGGTGAACTGTTACAAGCGGTCTTTTCCGCAGCATTCCCACAAAGCCCGCAAAAACTGACTCCGCACCTGATTCTGGTGGATCTCCCGGGACAGTTTTTCGTAGTTCTGCCCGGAGTCCCACACCTTTCTCGTCCGATAGTAATGGTTGGCAATTTTCCAGAACTTTTCAGGATACGCCAGACGGTAATAAAGTCCCCGCAGATCCTGCCGGCTTAAAGGGCGCACCCGGCTGTATTCCCGGATCAGATCCAGTCCAAGCTGCCGGTTCCATTCATTTTTTTCCAGAATCTTGCGCAATAGATTGCCCAGATCCGTGATCTGCGCTCCGACATGAGCATGTTCCAAATGGATCACCGCTGCCCCGCCGCTCGTCAGCAGAATGTTGTGCTGGTTCATTTCCCCATGACAGATTCCCGTAGTATAACCGCTTCCAAGCTCCGGATAACGTTCCAGATAACATGTCACCTCCTCGGATTGCCGGAAAAACTCTTCATAGCACTGCAAAAACAGCTGTTCAAAATCACTTTTGTTGTTCCGCTTCAGGATAAACCTGCGGATATGCTTTAAATCTCTGTGGTGCCGCGCATATTCCTGCCCCAGATCTTTTTTCCATCCACTGTCTGCCGTTCCCGGCATCCCATCAAATTCCACTCCGCCGCAGGCCGCATGAAACCGGGCCAGAAACGATACGATCACCGTCAGATCGATCCGGTTTCGGATCTCGCACTCCCGTCCCCGCAGCCAGTGATGAAACGTATATGGCACATGATCCACACCTTCCGTGATGAGGTTTCCTTCTTTATTTTTCAGCATGGAATCACACAGAACACCCTGCTGCTCCAGGCAGATTCCCAGCCAATATAAAAACTCCGCCTTCTGCGCGGAGCCGAAATATTCCTTTAACGCGTACAGCCCTTCCCCCGATTCACAGATGAGAATGCCCCTTCCTTTATAAAATTTTTCACTTTCCGGTTCCTGTCGTTCCAATACCTGCTCTACCTGATAATACACAAAAACACCCCTTTATATGATAAATATTCGAACTGTCGATTCGCTCTATTCATCATATGAAGAGGTGTCTGAATTTATGACTTGATAGCGTCAAACAAGCTCACACTAAAACTTGTGATCAGCCTTCTGTTTTACCTTTAACTTTAAAGGACTACTGCTTTTTATTAAAGTACCAATCAAGCAGTGCTTCTTTTTCGTTTAACTCCGGCTCTTCCAGCACTTTCTCAAGCATTTCATGCAGAATCGCGCCAATCTCTTTGCCCGGTTTGATGCCTTTTACGATCAGGTCAGAACCGTTCACCGCCAGATCTTTCAGGGACAAACATTGTTCCTTTTCCATGATCTGCTGATACATATGCTCATACCGATCCACGTAAAGCAGTTTTTCCTGCTGCAAAAAGCTGCTCTGCGCCAGAATATCCGCACGTTTCACTTCAAAAAGCTCTGGATACTGCTCCGGACCATTGCGGAAGATCGCACGGCGAACCGCACGGCCTTTCAATGGTGGACGGTCATCATGCGCCCGGATCAGTGCGGTTACTTTTCGTATCGTATCATTGTCAAATTTCAGTCTGCGCAGGATTTTTCGTGTCATCTCCGCGCCGACTTCCGGATGTCCGTGAAAATGATGGATCCCATTTTCGTCTTCTGTGCGACAGACCGGTTTGGCCACATCATGAAACAGCATGGTAAGACGCAGTACTTTATCCGGCCGTATTTCCTGCATGGAACGGATCGTGTGCTCTCCCACCGTATAAATGTGATGCGGATTATGCTGCTCCGTCTCCATCATGGCACAAAACTCCGGCAGGATCACAGCAGCGATCCCGGTATCATAGATGGTCTTCATCTCCTCCGGATGGTCGGAAGTCACCAGTTTTACCAGTTCAACCTGAATACGTTCCGCACTGATCTTTGCCAGGTTTTCTGACATATCACAGATGGCCTGACGGGTGGCATCCTCGATAGTAAATCCAAGCTGCGCCGCAAAACGAACCGCACGCATCATGCGCAGGGCATCTTCCGTAAAACGCTCCGTCGGATCACCCACACAGCGGATCCGCTTCGCCTCTAAGTCTGCAATTCCGTCAAAGGCATCCACCAGCCCCGTCTCGTCATTGTAGGCCATGGCATTGATGGTGAAATCCCGGCGTTTCAGATCTTCCAGCAGATTTGACGTGAAGATCACATCCTTCGGATGCCGGGCATCCTCATATTCTCCGTCAATGCGGTAGGTGGTCACTTCAAATCCCTCTTTGTCCATCAGAACCGTTACGGTTCCGTGCTGAATGCCGGTGTCTACCGTCCGTGGGAAAATTGCCTTTACCTGCTGCGGTTTGGCAGAAGTAGTGATATCCCAGTCTCCGGGGGTACGCCCAAGAATACTGTCACGGATACAGCCGCCTACCGCATAGGCATCATAGCCATGTGCTTTCAGCTCACCAATGACGGTTTTTACTTTTTCCGGTAACTCTATCTTCATTGCGCACCCTCCTGAAACTATATATTTTAAAAACATCTCTGTGTTTTTCACGCCAGATTTGCGTCACATAGTGACATCTTCCTCTGCAAATCTGTGCGATCTACTATACTGGGGATCAGCTGTTTTTGCTGATTCCTAGTATGCTTTTCCCCAGTAAACCAGTTTTTTCGCCGGTTTTCCACAGCATACACATACGTCAGAAATATGCTCCTGATCGTTGAACGGCATACATCTGGATGTTGCTGCTGTCTCTTCTTTGATCTTGTCCTCACAAGCACGATCTCCGCACCACATACCACGGATGAATCCCGGTTTGTTTTCTACTGCGTCACAGAACTCCTCATAATTGTGAGCATCTGTAATGTGTGCGTCACGATGTGCTTTTGCACGCTCGAACATATCTTTCTGAATGGTCTCTAATAATTCCGGAACGACTGTCTCTACTTCATCCAGAGAAACAACTGTCTTTTCACGGGTATCACGACGAACCAATACACACTGATTGTTCTCGATATCTTTCGGTCCTAACTCTACACGGATCGGAATACCACGCATCTCCTGCTCAGAGAATTTCCATCCCGGGCTCTTGTCAGAATCATCTAATTTTGCACGGCAGACTTTACCTAAACGCCCCTGGATTTCCTGTGCTTTCTCCAGAACGCCTTCTTTTCTCTGCTGGATCGGGATTACCATAACCTGTGTCGGTGCAATATGCGGCGGCAGAACCAGTCCGGAATCATCGCCGTGAACCATGATGATGGCACCGATCAGACGTGTGGTCATACCCCAGGATGTCTGATGTACATACTGTAATTTGTTCTCTTTGTCTGTATACTGGATGCCAAATGCTTTTGCAAATCCGTCACCGAAATTGTGGCTTGTACCGGACTGCAGTGCTTTTCCATCATGCATCAGGGCCTCGATGGTGTAAGTAGCCTCAGCACCTGCAAATTTCTCTTTCTCTGTCTTCTGTCCGCGGATGACCGGCATAGCCAGTACTTCCTCACAGAAGTCTGCGTACAGGTTCAGCATCTGAACAGTACGTGCCTCAGCTTCCTCAGCGGTTGCATGAGCTGTATGACCTTCCTGCCATAAGAACTCTCTGGAACGAAGGAACGGACGTGTCTCTTTTTCCCATCTTACAACGGAACACCACTGGTTATATACCTTCGGCAGATCACGGTAAGACTGGATATCATTTTTATAAAAATCACAGAATAATGTCTCGGATGTCGGACGTACGCAGAGACGCTCCTGCAGTGGATTTAATCCACCATGTGTCACCCATGCAACTTCCGGTGCGAATCCCTCTACGTGATCTTTCTCTACATTTAAAAGGCTCTCCGGAATGAACATTGGCATGTATACATTCTCTACACCTGTCTCTTTGAAACGACGGTCAAGCTCTTTCTGGATGTTCTCCCAGATCGCATAACCTGCCGGTTTGATGACCATGCATCCTCTGACGCTGGAATAATCGGTTAATCCGGCTTTTTTTACTACATCTGTGTACCACTGTGCAAAATCCACATCCATAGATGTAATGGCTTCTACTAATTTTTTGTCCTTTGCCATGACTGTATCTCCTTTTCACTTATTTAATCTTGTTCTCTTAGAATCACTGTGTATCTCTGTATTTTGTCTGTCAGGAAAATCCGTTTTTTCCTGACAAATCAAAAAAACGCCGAAGTTCTGATCCCAACATAGGGACCGGAATTCCGGCGGTACCACCCTGCTTATATGCATATCCTCGCATATCTACTCAATACCGTTAACGCCGGTTCTACGCCATACTC